>PKUH01000100.1 GCA_002869615.1 Desulfuromonas sp.
TCTTTATTGAGCGATAAAGAAACGAACCAAAGAAACCGCTCCCTTGCCGGGGGCTTTTTCATGCGGTCTAAATTGTTTCAGTTCAACTGTGCTGACGGGGAGTTTACCTTGAGGCAAACGCAGTTCGTCTTCGTGGCGGTTGCGGTTGGGCTGCGGTTCAGTGGACGCGCTGGCGGAAGCGACCTCAAGAGCTTCGGGGGTGAGTCAAAGGCTATTTTTCTTGTGCTTTGCCCATAAGGTCAGAGTCGGTCGATGACCGCCGACAGCTTGGCTCTGATGTCGCCGGCAATCGGTTCGAGGCCGGGATTGTTGACCGCCTGCATCGAGGCGACCGGGTCGATGGCGCTGACTTCGGTCCGGCCGTCGTCGGTCACCTGGACAACGACATTGCACGGCAGCATGGTGCCGATATTCGGTTCGGCCTGCAGCGCCTTGTGGGCGTAGGCGGGATTGCAGGCACCGAGAATCCGGTAGGGCCGGAAATCGACGTCGATCTTCTCCTTGAGCTTGGCCGTCACATCGATCTCGGAGAGGATTCCGAACCCTTCCTTCTGCAGCTCGGCGGTGACCCGCGAAATCGCTTCTTCAAAGCCGCAATCGAGCTGTTTGCTGAAACAGTATGACATGAAGTTTATCCTTTCCACCCGCTGGCTCGGCGGACGCTTATTGGTTCAGGAATCAGGCCTCTTTCACCCAATCCCGGGCAGCTTCTGGATCGGTCGTCTTAAACTGGCGGATCTCGGCGGCGATGAAGTGGCGGGCGAGGTGTTCGGCCAGCTCGGCGAGCATTGAATCGGTAACCACGGCGACCCGTTGAACCTTGCGGTGATGATCACGCACGAAACGAAAGTGACTCAGTGCGGCGCTGATGCTTTCCCAGCCCGGGAACTTCGGCACTTCGAGGATCAGCCCCTTCAGTGCGCCGGACCGGATGATGTAAGGATCGACCGTTGCCGCCAGTTCCTTGAAATCCTCTTCCGTCAGAGGATCGAGCGGATGCACGTGAAGAATGCCGGATTGTTCATCGAGCGAAAATTCGATCATAGCTCCTCCCGTTATGACTACAGGTAAACTATATCGCTGATCAGGGCTCTGGCAACCGGCCAGGTCAATAGCAGGGAACTTTTCTCTGGATGAGATTTGAACGGACGGGACAGTGCTGTAAACTTTCCAGCCCCCAGCTTAAAGATGTGGCCGGATCTGGCACTCGACGCAGATCGGCTGCAGTTCGTAGAGTCCGGTCTCTTTGTTCAGCATGGTCTTGTGGGCAAGATGGGTGGCGCAGGTCACCTTGTAACAGAAGGCGCAGGCGACCGGTTCGGTGTCGGTGGAGGTGTAGTCACAAACGTGGCATATCCAGGGGGATTTTTCGGGATCGTTACTGCTCATGGACCAATCCTACAATAATTGACGCGTTGTGCCGACACCTTTTTCACTATTTTTGCCGGTAAACATGATCCGGGCTTGTCATTGCCCTGGTATTTGTTAACTGTCAGCTGCCCCCTCGTTTCTGCGGATTAACAACCAGTTCCAGCCTGCCAGGCCGACTGACAACAGGAGATAGGTTGCGATAACGGCCATTTGCAGAAAGTACGCGGCAATACCCCCCTGGTCACCGGCGTAAGCGGCAAAATAGTACGAGGTGCCGCTTCCCAAAAAGACGACTGTTCCACCGACGATCAGATAGGTCTTGCGCAAACCGGACCTGAGCCATCCCGAAAAAGGAAGGGTGATGATGAAGATCACGGCCGGTCCAAGCAGCATCAATAAGCCGATAAGCATATAGCGGTTTCCGGTTTCTTTATTGGCGTTTACCAGGTTTAACTCATGGCGGCGCCACGAACCTGTGTGAACCATCGCAATTTTAATTTGAGTGTTTCAATTTTGCCCAGAAGGATCTTTTGTCGATGTTAGCTGCCCGCTGTTTTCATAACGCTGCAGCCAGGATAATAAGAAAAAATGCAACGATTGCAGCAATAAGTGCAATTGAAAGCTTCTTTTGAAGTTTTAATAGTATTGAAACCCTTTCCGCTGGCGGGTTTTCACAAAAAGACTTGAACCCTTCACTGTGGCTACCCAGAAGGGATTGCTTCTCACCGCCGATTTTGAAAAACTCCAATCTGAGTCTGTTCGATATCAAATAGATCAGAACCCCCAGTATGATAATTATTAAAACGACGAACCTTAGAAAGAACATGTTTAAAACAAAGCCTTCGGATTACATTTAGACGGTTAACGGTTCATGATAATCGACGCAACGCGACCTTCGGCCGACCGGCGCAATTTCAGGTTTCTTTCCAGTCTAACACAAACGCTTTCCGCCCGGTTGCCTGGCTTGTTCGGCAGCTTCTATTTTGTGGGAAGCTGCTCAAAGCATTTTAGCTCAGCAATCCCCTTTACCCATGGCAGCATGCTTTCACAAAAGATATTTACTGCGGGTGTTACGAGAGAAGGTTGGTCAAATGAGCCAACCTGAACCATGCAGCGGCCCGGATATTTACTGAGTAAATTAAAAATTGGAGTGCCGCATGTGCCGCAAAAATGTTTTTTGGCATTTTCACTTATTTGATAAGTAGTCAGCACGTTTTCCCCCGCAGTAATTTCCAGATTCTTTTCTTCGATTACGGCGATAGTTTCGAATGCCCCGCCCGTAATTTTTTTGCATGTATTGCAATGGCAATTTACGATCGACTTAATTTCTTCATTTATTGTGTATTGAACTGAACTGCACAAACAAGATCCGGTAATGGTTTCAGACATCTGATTCTCCTTGATCTGTTTTTCTGCCTACGAACCGAGCTAAGCAGCGGGCCTGGCCTTTTCAATTTAGTATAAACCTTATCGCGAACCGCCGCCGTAACAACTGTCCGCTTGGTCAGCCGGTTTCAACTGGCCAGACTGCCGTATAAACAGGCTCATTCCAGCAGATAATCGAAATCTGAGATGTCGGTGAAAGCTTCAACCCCCTCGGTTTTTATGGCTTCAAGCCCTGCCCGGATGGCTTCGTCAGCCGATGGAAGAAACTCAGTCCATGTTGAACTGACTCCCAATGTGTTGAGTACTGAGAGCGACCACTCGCTCTCACCGATTCGAGTGGCAATAATCTCCAGTCTAACTCCGGCCATAACGACGGATTGTCTCCGTTCCTTTTCATGCATAGATCCCCTCCTTGGCGTGTTCGTGTCTGCAGATGAATAAAACCACCCNCCCTTATGCTCCTCTAACGTCTAAGCTCACTGGCGGGGATGTAGCACAGCGGAATCCCCGTCCAGTGCAGCGCATTGTTCGCCCTTTTATCTATGCTTTCTCGCAATATAGACCCCGTAACTAAAGTGGGCTTTGTTTCTTTCGTAAAGATCAATTTCGTGTCGTTCGGCGGCCACAATCTCACATGCTTCTTTACTGTTGCCGTTTCGACTTAGAAAAGCATCGAATCTGACCTGCATTGGACGATAATACTCGTCCAGCCAGCAATGCTCCGGTAACACGAAGTAGCCGATCGGTGAATAGCCATTTTCCTCCAGTAATTTGATCTTTGCAGAGGCCGTGTCGATTTCGGGGTATTCATTGGCCCAGTGAGCTTCAATCTCCGCAGGGCGATTGCTGGTTGTCCATGTAATCTCTGATGCAACAAGAAGCCCGTCAGGCTTCAGATAGCGCTTCCAATCTGCGACACCTTTTTGAAACCCGATGTTGTAGATCGCGCCCTCGGACCAGATAACATCAAACTCCCCTTCCTCAAACGGGAGACTGTCCATCGAAGCGCAAAGAGAAGTGATTTTTTCTGCAACGCCCTCTTTCTGAGCTCTCGTTTCCAAAACGGTTAAAAAGTCCTGGAGGAAGTCTACGGCCGTGATTTTTGCATTAAGCAGATGTGCCAAAATCAGCGTTGAAGCACCTGTACCACAGCCTATGTCGGCAATTTTCAATGGTGCATTTCGATCTATATTGGCAAGATCAATGGCCTTCTTTGTTTCTTCATCACCTCCAGGGCCTTGTCGAGTTGCGTCCTTATGGAGGTCTATAAGTAATTGCAATTCATCCACTCTCGTAACCTTCTTCTATTGTAGCCATAACGGACCAAGCTAAGCGGGCTGGAGCTGGTCCTTTTCAAGATTGTAGAAACCTTTACGCGAACCGCCCGTGTATCACCCAGTCCGCTTGAGCATTTGGTTATGCCGCGTTATATGTTTTGACTTCGGCAGGCAAGCGGTCAGCAAGTCTGTCCTCTTCAACATCAAGGTCATAGTCCATTTGTAAGCCAAGCCAGAATTGTGGTGACATTTCAAAGTAGTGAGCCAGGCGAAGAGCCGTATCCGCAGTGATTTTTCTTTTCCCGTGCACAATTTCATTGATACGGCGAGGCGGAACTCCCATGTCATTAGCAATTTTATTCTGACTTAAGTGCATTGGGGTCAGAAATTCTTCAAGAAGAATCTCGCCAGGATGTATGGGGCTAATTTTATTCATATTTTATCTCCTAATGGTAGTCAACGATCTCTACATCAAAGGCGTCTCCATCTCGCCATTTAAAACAGACTCTCCACTGATCATTTATTCTGATGCTGTGTTGTCCCTTTCTGCGACCTTTTAACGGCTCGAGGCGATTGGAGGGTGGGACTCTTAAGTCATTCAGAATTGTGGAACGGTTAAGCATGCGGAGTTTTCTCAAGGCAACTCGTTGTATGTCATTGGGAAATTTTCCGGAGAAAACCCTATTAAACACTTTTTCCGTTTCTTTACATTTGAATGACTGGATCATGATTTATATTGTAATTGCCATAACGCATAACGTCAAGCGTTATGCGTTATGGTGGGGCATAACGGACCAAGCTAAGCGGGCTGGGCTTGGTCACTTTCAATTGTGTAGAAACCTTTACGCGAACCGCCGATGTGTCACCCAGTCCGCTTGAGCGTTTGGATAGCCCCTACTCGTAGTGCGTCCACATGCGCAGTACCTTCACTGTACGAAGATCCTCGAGAACCTGATAGACAAGCCGATGTTTGATGTTGATGCGACGCGAGTAAGCACCAGCCAGGTCGCCAACGAGCTTTTCATATGGCGGTGGATTTTGAAAGGGATTCTCTGTAAGGATGTCGAGTAATTGTTGCGCTTTCGGTTTCAACCCAGAAGCGGAAAGCTTCTTTGCATCTTTCTGGGCATGCTTGGTGTAGACCAGCCTCCAACTCACCAGTCCAATTCCTCATCGCACTCTTCGACAGGCGTTTTCATGCCGTCAATGATCGACTCCTTCATGCCGGGAACAGAATGCAGATAGAGTGTCTCCTGTACTGCGCGCCAGTCATCTTCTGACACCAGAAACGCGCTGTTGCGCTTGCCGGTGATCTGGATGGGCTCGTGCGATTCGGATACGTCGTCGAGGAGTTTATAGAGAAGCTTTCTGGCTTCAGTTGCCGTGATGGTGGTCATTGGTGCCTCCTTTGCGTACGTTAAATCGTACGCTATCTGCGGGGCATTGTCAATCAGGTCTGTTGTGTGGGCTAACGGTTCATGATAATCGGCGGCGACGAAATGTTCGAACACCACCGCAATTTTAGACATTTTGCTTTTCAGATTCACACAGACATATTTTCCGTCTGGTTGATTAGTTTGTTATGTATATTGATTAATGGTTGAACCCCAGAAACAATTATAATTGTCTTTCCAATTCATAATACATTTAACTAAGGGGTATGGCTGTAGATTGTATTTTTTCAGTTCTGTTGGTTCCGCCAAGATGAACTCTAAGTGATTTTCATTCGAGCATGGTGGAGTCGTCCAATCAATGTCTGGCATTGTGAATTCAAAAACTAAATTTATCTCATGATTCTCTAGTTCGTTTTCTTTCCAGGTAGACTCGACCGCACCAATAAAGCGCTTCACAATAACTTTATTTCCTATTTCTTCTTCAATCTCCCTTGCCAGGGCGGCCTCGGCCGACTCGCCGTTGCGGATGTGTCCCACAGGCAGAAATGTATTAATGGCTCCCCTCTGACGGGCCAATAATATTTGGCCATTTACGTAGGTGATACCTCTTGCTAAATAATGAAATTCCATATTTTTTCCAGAGCATAACGGTTCATGATAACCGGCGGCAACGAACTGCTTGCCGACCACCGCAATTTTAGATTTTGCTTTTCAATTTAGCACAGACGTATTTCCCGACCGGATGATTAGTTTGTTAGCTATTTTTCTGAAAAGTATAAATCAACTCGAAAGCCAAGCCTCTGCGGCCTCTTTTTGATCTCTACCGAATGCTTTGATTTCAAGTCCTGGAACCAAGTGCCCTTCAAATTCACTTACTTTTTTTAACCACGTCTTATCAGTTAGAATTGCTGCGCGATCCAATTTTTTCATAAGGTCAAATATTGATGGCAGGCGAGAAAATTCAACTGCAATTGCTCCAAGGGATGGTAGGTGAAAGTCGATAATTTCATAAAGGATCTTTCCGTTTTCAATATCTTTTGATTTGTCGCAAAGTTCGTCCAGTGCAACTTTCATTTCCTCAGTATTTAGTTTTCCGCTGAGTTCAATATCCAGGCGATCAGTACCATTTTTAATTACTTTAATCATGGCCACTCCTGTGTATAAATTATTTAGATAGCTAACGGACCAAGCTAAGCGGGCTGGAGCTGGTCCTTTTCAAGTGTGTAGAAACCTATACGCGAACCGCCGCCGTGTCACCCAGTCCGCTTGAGTGCATGGTTAGGGCATGGATCAACTGTGTGTGGCTTCAGCGTGCAGCTTTAGACCCAGGGCCGAAACAACTTTAAGAATCGTATCAAACCCGGGAGTGCGCTCACCGGAGAGGGCCTTATATAGACTTTCTCTTGAAAGGCCTGTGTCACGCGCGACCTGTGACATCCCTTTGGCACGTGCGATATCACCCAACGCTTTGGCGATAAAGGCTGCATCTCCGTTAGCCTCTTCCATGCTCGCTTCAAGATAGGCGGCCATTTCCTCTGGGGTGCGAAGATGTTCGGCAACATCGTAGCGGCTTGTCGATGTTTTTTTCATCATGATCTCCTAAAGCTCTTTGGCGAGACGCAGGGCCTTTTTGATGTCTCTGGTTTGGGTGCTTTTGTCACCACCGGCCAGAAGAATAACCAATTCACGTCCGCGTTTTTTAAAGTACACTCGGTATCCAGGCCCATAATCGATCCGCAACTCCGAGACACCTTCGGAAACTGGTTTGACATCTCCAGGGTTTCCAGTGGAAAGACGCTCTATTCTGACCAGAACACGTGCTCTTGCACGGATATCACTTAGGCTGTCGAGCCATGCAACGAAAACTTCTGTTTTGCGGATTTCGATCATGATGAAAGTGTATCCCCCCGGCTACACATTGTCAATGGAGATATGAATGCTACGGTGTGCCCTAACGGATTTAGATAAGCGGCGACGACGCGACGGTACGGGATCAACCGAAGTTTTTTCTTTTCGGAAACACTCAGCTATTTTTCGTCCGCTTGATTTTATGGTTATGTGTACTTCATTTTGAAGGATCTTCTGGGTGCATGAAAATTGCGTCTGAAAAATAATTTAATTCCTCAGATTCCCACAGGCCATACATTATGCTTTCAAGTGGATAGCCTTCTAATGCACTCTTTGTGTTTAAAGGGGCACCCAGGTTTTCCTCGGGCCTCTTAGTGAAGTGATAGTTCAGGCTGTTTGCTATCACATCCGCTGCAAGGGTTAGCCCAGAGTCTTCACATTCAATTGAGTAATTGATTCCAGAAAAATCGCCAAGTATTTCTTTGTGATTTTCAATGCTTGTAGTGATTGCCCCCGTAACCTTCTCTTTTTTTTCTGGGTCGAATCCAGTAACTATTTTAATTTTTTTATTACCAAAATTGAGAAGCTCCTCTGCGGCATTTTCAAATTTTTTCTTTATGCTCAAATCAATTTGATCAGTTATTACGGAAAGATGAAAAATTTCTCCTACATTGTCTTGACACATCGCAATTGCTTTGCCGAATGCCCCCTGAAATAATTGTTCATGTAAAAGTTCTTTTTTTTCATTTTTTGAGACTTTTACTTTAGAGCGTCTCCGCTCTCTCGCCTCTTTGTGGAGATTTTTTACAAATTCAGACTGTTGAAAGAAACCCTCACTGTGAATTGCCTCAAAGAGGCAGATGATGTTTCTATGAAGAATATATTCAAAAATTTCTTGTCTAAGAGATTCTTGGTTTTCTGGTTCTAAGTCTGTTATATGAACTTTTCCATCAGTAAAATATTTTTTCTTAATATATTCTAAATCAGTACGCACACTTTCTAGGTATTTTTCAGGCACTAAAAAACCCGCCATAACACCAACTTCACCAAAATGCTTTTCTCTATTATCTGAATAACCTTTGGCGCCAGATTCATCTATGACAAGAAATATTTTTTCCAATTGCCCCCCTTTTTACACATAACGGACCGAGCTAAGCGGCAGTGCTCGGTCTTTGAATTTAGTAGAAACCTTTACGCAAACCGCCGCAGCCCCAACCTGTCCGCTTAAGCATTTGGTTAGCCGTCTTTATGCATTTTCGTCGTAGATTCTTGAATAATTGGAAAATTCCGTATCCTTCAGGTCTTTCTCGATTACAGATTTTGCTACCTCGAAGTCTACGACAAAATTACATACTTCCATAGTACCGCTCCCAATACTGCCACCGTCACAGTGGCCCAAGCCCGACCAGCCTAAAACTTCGTCCATTCGGTCTTGTAATTGGTGTCTTTTGTTGAGGTCAGACTCTGACCCCATTCCTTCAATGAGATACTCAATTAAGAGTATTCTGTGGTCGTCAATGTCTATGGGGGCAAAGCCCTGCCCAATCAAATTGTCAACTTCCTTTTGAATGATTTTAGTTGGGGATTTTATGAGGGATTTTTTAACAGTTTTTTGTTCGCCAGTTGTGCCGAGTTCTCCCCAGTGGACGGTGTGGGAACCATCGTTATTTTCCCAGGTTTCCCAATATTCTTTTTTCGTTTCAGAAAACCGATACAGTTTCAACATGCTGAATTCTCTTCTTTGACGGCTAACGGA
>PKUH01000101.1 GCA_002869615.1 Desulfuromonas sp.
ATTGCTTAAACGACGACACCAGTTGTCCAGTGCGTAAACAGACGGTCTTTTCCAGGCGCCGGCCGCCGCAGCGATCATGAACTCATCAAACTGAACCATAATCTGCCGGGCAAGGCGGTTGGTTGCGGTCAGGCAAACCGTACCTTCGCGGAGAAAATTGTAGAGAGCTGTATTATCTTTCATTACGCCTGGATTTTAATTTTTCCTGAAGACAGAATATGGCACATCCGAGCAACGCCCCGATCGTATTGGCAATGATATCTCCAAGTTCTGCGCTGCGGGTTTCGGTCAGTGCTGCCTGCAGCAGTTCAACTAATGAACCAAGTATGATCGAGTAAACGATTGAAATGATGGCAGAACTTTTGATTGAAAATGATATGGCCCGAAGCGAGTGTGCGGCCAGCCATGACATCAGTGTATAAGCAGCGAAGTGCAGAACTTTGTCATATCCCGAAATCGCCAACCCGGCGCCGTTAGGGGTGAGTGACAGATAGACCAGACCGGCAGTCCAGAGAAAAACGGCAACGGTCTTCAGGTAAAAAGAGATATGGCAACTACTTTCAGGTCGGGGCAATTTCGACATAATGTGCGTTTACAGCGGCCGCAAATCATAGCTGTACTGGCGTTTCTTCTCATCTTCAAGCTTCGAGCCAATGAGAAGCCGTTTGCCCCGAAGACGGTCTGTATCGAAAGCAGCTACGAAATATCCGTTTTTGTACTCCATCTGCACGGCAGGTGTTTTTGTTTGCTCTGCGATGTCTTCAATTTTGAAGGCGACGAGCCCATTCTCAACACTGGTATTGTTGCCGGAATGAAAGAATTGAACAAAAAGAAGATACGGAAATTGGTTCATGTTATCAATCGCCGCCGCCGATGGCCGGTTTTTGTAGATATAAGCTGTCGCACGAACATTATTATCTTCCTCTTCACCGATTAATTTGGCACCGGGTGGGAGTATGTCGATTTCAGTTGCCGCTTCCCGGGTCTGATCGGTCGCCGCAGCAGGATTCGCCAGGTCCTGGCCGAATGAGTTCGTGAATGAAAGCAGAATGCATATCAGGACAAGCTGAACGATCAAGCGCATGGTAACCTCCTGGTAGTGTTTTGCATGAAAAGTTCAATCATTGTGGTTTCAACTCAAGCCGATACTCGGCCCCGTCTTTATGCAGGACCACCGTGCCCGGGCCGATCGCGCTCACGGTATAACCCTCGACCAGGGTTCCTTCCATAACCGGCAGGTCATTTATGATCGCCAGGCGGTTTTCCGCATCAGCCTGGTAGACAATACCGCTTAAACGGGGTAAATCAGTCGGGGCAACCTCGGAAGAAGAGTTGGCTTGAACCTTTTTGGGTTGTCGTACAACGGTTGGCTGTGCCGGCCGGGAATCGTTTTGAATGGAATCCGCGACCGGTGATGAGGTAATCTTCCCTGTTCTGCTGCCAAGATAATAACCGGTGGCCGCGATGACAAGAACTCCGATGACCGCAACCAATGCATAAAACCAGCGGTTTTTTGCCCTTTGCCGTGAAGAACGGAGGATATCACTTGCGACCGCTGTCGATAATTCATCGCGTTGCGATTTCTCCCCTTCCAGTTTCTTTAATGCCTTCAGGATCGAACTCATGAGGACCTCACCATGTTCAGGCGGGGGGGATTGTATGCCCCGCTCTGCTGATAGAGCAGCATCAGCGTCAGAGGCCCGACCCGGCCGTCCTGGATGATGCCCCGCTCAGCCTGGAAGCGGGTGACCGCAGTGATCGTTTTTTGATCGTAAACGCCGGAGACCGGCACATCAGTTATGCCGGCCTGAACGAGCATCGACTGCACTTCCCTGACATCCGAGGCCGTGGTGCCGGCGGCAGAGAGGAAATCGATTGCGAGGTAATTCTTCCAGATAAAATAGGCCTTGCCGCCGTACAGGGCTTCAAGGACAGCGGGTTCAACGGCCGACAGACCATTGAGCGATGGGGTAATGGTATAAAGGTTCTCGGCTTTACCGGTGATGGCCAGGTAACGGCGGCCACTGACGCCGGGCAGAATACTTTCAATGATGACGGGAGCATCAAGCTTTGCGAGACTGGAAAAATCGCCCTGGTAGGAGGTCCATTGCCAGCTGTTCTGCTCAAGCAGTTCGATAAATGCAAAACTGGCAAACGGCTCTGCAAGCTGGTCAACGAATTCAAGATGCCAGGCCGCTGCGAGGGCTTGTGCCGCCAGGGAGAATGTCCTGGTTTCGGAATATGATGCCAGCGAGGCCCGGTAGCTGTCTAAATTGACTTCTGGCTGCGGAGCGGCAATATTCTGTTGATTTGAACCGGAATCGGCAGCGAAGCTTTCGCTCTCTTTACTGATGGGCAGCAGATAGAGAGCAAAAGCCGCGGCCGCTACGAAAAAGATGGTTGCAGCGGCAATACCGACTGCCAGAGGCGACATTCCGGACCGGGCTGAAACCGATCGCAGTTCAGCCAGCGCCGTTTTTACCTGTGGTCGCTCAACCCTGTGGCAATCGTCACTGAAAGCTGCCAGCAGCGAGCGGTCTGCGATAATATTAATCAGCCGTGGAAGCCCCTTCGACTCTCTGAATATCAGCTTCAGGGCTGCGGCACTGAAGATATCGGGCTCTTCACTGCCGGCGATCTTCAGGCGATGCCTGATATAAGCGACGGAGTCCTGCTCGTTCATCGGGCGCAAATGATAACGGACAGAAATCCGCTGGTTAAGCTGTCTCAGGTTGGTCCGCCCCAAAACTTCGGCCAATTCCGGTTGACCGACCAGAATAATCTGGATCAGCTTGTCGGTTTCGGTCTCCAGATTCGACAACAGCCGGATCTGCTCCAGCACCGGCGCCGCCAGGTTCTGGGCTTCATCGATAACCAGAACGACCGTTCTTCCGGCCGAGTTTTCGGCCAGCAGGAAACTGTTGATCAACGGCAGCAGCTGCCCGCCCCTGCTCTGCCCGGTTTCGATGCCGAGTTCACGGCAGATTTCGAGCAGAAGCTCATCGGCCGACAGGCTGGGATTGAACACGAACGCCAGCCGGAACTCCGCCTCTTCAAGCTGTTCAAAAAGAGTTCTCAGCACCGTGGTTTTACCAGCCCCGACTTCACCGGTGATTTCGATAAAACCACACCGGTTCTGCAGCCCGTAAAGCAGGTGTGCGAAGACTTCCTTATGGTTGTGGCTCAGGAAGATAAATTGCGGGTTTGGCGTTATGTTGAATGGTTTTTCAGTCAGTCCAAAATGTTCAAGATACATAGCTTGCTATTATTTATAAAATAATACGTTAAGGCAAGGATAAGTTAAGTAGAAGACTATCGGTAACACAAGTCGACAAATAGCATCACATCACTGTTTTTTGCACAGATTTATTTAAATGTATGTTAAATCATGATTTAAAATCTGAAAAAGAAGCCTTTCCCATTTTTCTCTTTCGACGAACCTTTCAAGCGAACCACTTCCTCGCCTGTTGGCGTGGCAAGAAATCCAAGCATGTGATGAGCGCACTCTGATGGTAAAACTCTTTTGCTGGTGGTTACTACGCGAATGGCGCTACCTGAAGTCCTGGCGATGGCAAGAGGGGACAACATGGTATTTTGCGTTCGGGGCCAACCTGGACACCAGGGTTCTCAAAACCCGGCACATGCGTCCTCTGTCCATCGTCCCTTTTGTCTTGCAAGACCACGAACTGCGCTTTGATCATCCGAGCAGTTGGCAAGGTGTAGGGTACGCTTCTGTGCATGCATCGCAAAGCAAGCAGATCTATGGACATTTGATTCAGCTCCCTGACTGTGATGCAAATCGCATGGATTGCGACGAACTCGTCCCCTTTTTTTGCCGCTACGTTCGCCATGAACACGAACAGGACGGCCACATATTTTATTTCTACATCTCTACAGTGCCGACCGACAATCTGCTGCCGACGCCGAACTACCTAAACATGATACTATCAGGGTTGCGCCTTCACCCGTATATCCCCGCTGACATGCTTTCCCACTACCAAAACCATGCGACCAGGCTTCCCCATACACCGACGCCTGACAGCGAATATTTCGTGCAGCGGGGGCGATGGCCAAACTGGCTGCGCACAATTTCGGGGCCCTATGAGATCGCCATGTCTCGACTACTGATCAGCCATGTTCGTCATTGGACGATCTTCGGCCATTTCATGGAAATCAATTCTTATTATAATAAGCTTGGGATCGATCAAGACTGATGGGCTGGCAAATTCCTCACAAATTACTTCTGCTCGGTGGAATCCACTGACTCAATTTTATTGAGCTCCTGAATCACATGCCACTGATACAAAACGATTCATAGCATTTGCTGGCAATGAATGAGTTGTTATACTGCAGCGTGGAGACGCACTGAATGCAATTAGCTGGTGTCCATCCGGAAAAACCGCATAGGTCCGGGTGCGTTTTCAAATGAAAACCAGCTGAAATATGAGTAAACCCAACAAACCTTACATGGAGTTCAGTTATGAATCAAATTGACTATAAAATACGACCGATAAAACCGAAGCATATCCGTTCCATAGAAGATTTTGGCGGCAAGATCATTCCATTAGAACCCTTGGGAGCCAAAGTTTATGGCATCGATCTATCTGTAAAAAACAGGCTAACAGCTGATGTTATAAATGCCCTTGAAGAAGAAATGGCATACCGCGGATTTGTGGTATTTAAAAACCAGGTCGACTTGTCAATCGATGATTTTCTCAATGCCTGCTGCCTCTGGGGTGGTCATGAGCTGCATAGCACACATGGCGTTCACCCTGCGACTCCCGGGCAGAACAGACATATCTTTCGCTTGTCCAACGATCCCCGGCACGGAGTTTGTGGTGTCGGGCCTCAGTGGCACAATGACGGCAGTTTTATCTCTGCTACCTTTTCACATGCCGGGTATCATATTATCCGCCCTGCCGAACATGGCGGCGGAACCCATTTTGCCCACCAGGGTGCCGCCTATGATGCGCTGACCGAAGAACAACAAGAATTCTGGAGCCGTCTTTCTTCTGTTAACTCGTCTTCAGGTGTTGTCCATCCGGTGGTTCATGAGCATCCCGTTTCCGGAAGAAAGTCTGTCTGGCTACATTTGGGAATGACGGCAGCCGTGATTGAAAAGCGACCCGATAACGATCAGTTCCGATTATTGCAGGAAGATGAGATGAGAAGCTTTTTCAACCAGTATAACGATTTGCTTACAGATGGTATGAAAAACGGGTATGCACTCAATTATGAATATCAGGACAAAGATTGTGTTATTACCGATAATTTAGCCGTAGCTCACAGAGCGGCGCCTGAGGCACACATGTCTCCAGATCAGCAAGGATTGCGGATTATGCACCGAGCCACTGTTCGAGGGGTGCAAGACCTCGCTCCAGACTTTGAGCTGCCGCAACAATTGGATGTTCGTGCCCACAATACCTTTGGTGAAGGCGTTTGGGTGATGGGAGGTATTGGCTTTCGGTGGGATAAAGATATTGCAATGCAAAACTAAACGTGAGGACAAAACGCTTATTCATAAACAATATAACGAACAAAAACAGCCTAGCCTTCATGACTTGATCAGTCGAAAACAAAAAGGGGGCAGGTTGCTTTTCCAATAAAGTCAAGAAAGGTAGCTTGCCCCTTTGTTTTTCCGGATACACCGAAGCCAACATTTAATACACGAAAGTTATCGACTAAAAAACGGAGGGTAAACAACGGCCAAAAAGAAAAACGCCCGGCACTCCAGCGTACCGGGCTGCTTGCTCGAAATCGTCGGGCTGATCGCCATCTTCTTTTTCCCGATCGGCACCGTCATCGGAATCATACTGCTCATCGTCGGCGCCAGGATGACATATCAGCTCATCTGCACCGAATGCGGCAACAAGATCATCCGCACAACAAAGCTATGCCCGACCTGCGGATCCGACCTGCAAAAATAAACCAACAAGCAAGCCGTAACACCACAAAAAAAAATGGTCGGAAAGATGACCTCACCACCCGGAGCGCGCCGATAAAAATGACAACTCACACACGAAGTCACACACAAAACAAAAAAACAGGCACTCACAAAAACCCTGTAAGTACCTGTTTTTAAATGGCGGCCCCGACAGGATTCGAACCTGTGGCCTACCGCTTAGGAGGCGGTCGCTCTATCCAGCTGAGCTACGGGGCCGGTATTTCTACAGAATCAGATCAGTCGAATTGAAGCAGGCTGTAAACCTTGTCTTTCGGCAGTCGATCACGACCGTTGAGGAATGTCAATTCGGTCATGAAGCAGCATTCGACGATCTCGGCGCCGAGATTCTCAACCAGTTCGACAACTGCGGCAACCGTACCGCCCGTTGCCAGAAGATCGTCGGCAATCAGCACTTTATCACCAGGCTTGAACGCATCCTCGTGGATCTCAAGGGTGTCGGTCCCGTATTCAAGCGCGTAGGAGACACTCTTGGTTTTCGATGGGAGTTTGCCCGGTTTTCGAACAAGAGTCACACCGGCGCCGAGTTTATAAGCCAGAGCGGCACCGAGAATGAACCCCCGGGCTTCAACACCGACGATCTGATTGATGTTCATGCCGACATAGCGGTGGGCAATCAGATCGACCATGCGATGGTAATTACGCCCGTCATTGAGCAATGTGGTAATATCCTTAAAGACGATCCCCTCTTTCGGGAAGTCGGGTATATCACGAATGATACGTTTCAGTTCGTCCACAAAATCCTCCTGCGGCAATCAGCTTGAGCGCTCCATGCCTGTTTGGCTCTCTTCGAGAATCTTTCTGAGTTTTTCGATACTTTTGGCTTCTATCTGACGGATACGTTCCCGGGTCACCCCGAACTTTTGACCTATGGTGTCGAGCGTTTGCGGTTCTCTGTCGTTGAGGCCGAAACGGAGCGCCAGGATCTCCCGCTCGTTTTCCGCCAGGGTCGACAGCCATTGTTCAATCCGGTCATATTTGTTCAACTCTTCAATAAGGCTTTCCGGATCAACTGAATTGGCATCTTCGATCGTATCGATCAGGCTGTAGTCGTTGTTTTCTCCCATCGGGTGCTCAATCGAATAGGTCTTCTTGACCAGGACCATCAGTCGCCTGATATAGGAGGGTTCAACCTCCATGATATTGGCCACCTCTTCCGGGGACGGTTCGCGATTCAGATCACGGGTCAACTCACGCGAGATCTTGAGATACTTGTTGATATCGTCGGAGACATGCACCGGCAGGCGTATCGTCCGGCTCTGATTAACCAGGGCGCGTTCGATCGATTGCCGTATCCACCAGGTTGCATAAGTTGAAAAACGGCATTCCTTGCTGATTTGAAAACGCTCGACCGCTTTGATCAGCCCCATGTTCCCTTCTTCGATCAGGTCAAGAAAAGGAAGGCCGCGGTTCATGTAGCGTTTTGCTATCTTGACGACCAGTCTGAGGTTCGATTCGATCATTCTGGCCCGAGCCGCTTCATCCCCGTTGTCGATTTTGGTTGCCAGTTCCCGTTCATCTTCGGCTGTTAAAAGCGTACTCTTCTGGATCTCTTTCAGGTAGAGCTTGATGGCATCTCCATAATGACTTTCGGTATCCGCTGCGGCCGATACCGGTGTCTTTGTTTCGTCATCCGATTTTTTTGTCATAAACGCCCCTTCCGACAATCGAGCCGGCAGAAAAATTTCAAGGTAGATAGGTTAATGGATTAACCGGTTTTTTACCGTAGCGGATCTCAAAATATACGCGGTAAGGACCCCCGGACGGCGGTTTGCCGGAAAGCGCAAGTTTTTCGCCTTTGCTGACAAATGCACCGGCCTCAACAAGGTTTTTCTGATTGTAGCCGTAAACCGTAAAAAAAGAGCCGTCATGTCTTATAATGACCAGGTTGCCGTACCCGGAAATGCCTGAACCGCTGTAAATAACCTTGCCGGCAGCTGCAGAAGCGACCGGGGTGCCTTCATTTGCCGCGATCTCGAGCCCTTTACTGGAGCCGCTGCCAAATTTCTTGACAATCTTCCCTTTGACGGGCCAGATAAATCTGTCCTTGGATGCTGTCGGCGGCTTGCTGTAGCTCTTTTTCGGCGGCGGCGTCTTCTTTGGCTGCACCGTCCTGGTCGGCTGGACCGGTTTCGGCTTTTTCACCACCGGTTTCGGCTTGCTTGCCACCTTCGGCGGCTGATTTGGCTTGACCGTGATCGGAACTTTTTTTACATACTTGGCCCCGGGAATATAAATCCGCTCACCGACCTGCAACTCTGTCGGATCGGGAATACCATTAATTCTGGCGAGATAAAGTTTGTCAACATCGTAGATGCGACTGATGGTATAGAGAGTCTGCCCTTTTTTGACGGTATGATAAACACCCGCCTGGCGCTTAGCGGCGCAAGCGGTTAAGGCAAAGACGAGAATAGCGATTATAATCAGGCGGCAGTAGTTCATCATATTGGTCCAGGTAATTCGGATGATCGTACTCTATCTAAAACAAGGCGTACTCGTCAATCGTTGCTTGTTAAATTATCGGACCATTCCCAGGGCGATAAACCCGCCAACCAGCAACAGCATGAACAGCAGCGCCAGCAGATTGAAGTAGCGGTCAATAAAGACCCGGACGGAAGGTCCGAAATATTTCAGTAATCCTGCGACCAGGTAGAAACGGGCGCTCCGACTGATGAGCGATGCAATCGCAAATATCAGGAAATTGACGCCGAATACACCGGCCCCGATCGTGATCACCTTGTAGGGGATCGGAGTGAAGCCGGCGGCAAATACAACCAGAAAGTCATACTGATCAAAATAACTCTGGACCGTAGCGAAGACTTCAGGTGTGAACCCGGGAATATAATCAAAAAACAGTTGGGCCAGGGCCTGCCAGACGAGAAATCCGATCAGGTAGCCGGCGACCCCGCCAAGCACTGAACCGGCCGAGCAGAGAAATGCATACCACAGGGCTCGCGCCGGAATCGAGAGCGACAGGGCAATCAATAAAACATCAGGAGGAACCGGGAAGAAAGAGGCTTCGGCAAAAGCGAGGATAAACAGTGCCGGAGCTCCGTATGGGGTTTCAGCCCATTTCAGAACCCAATCGTAAAGGCCACGCAAAAATTTCAAGAGGACTCCTCCCCGGACCAGCCATGCTTGCCGATCAACGGGACAAAGCGGCAATCGAGAAGAGACTCTTCTTCAAAGTGTTTTTCATCAATCCGGGTAATGCGCTTCAACACCTGCGCCCCCTGGCTGCCGACCGGAATAATAAGCCGTCCGCCATGTTCCAGTTGCGTTTTCAGATGCTCAGGGACTTCAGGAGAGCCGGCCGTCGTGATGATGCCGTCAAAAGGCGCCTGCTCCTGCCAGCCGCAGGTGCCGTCTGTGACCCGGATATGTACGTTGTAGGCACCGGCCAGATCAAGAGCTTTTCTGGCGGTACGGGCGAGCTCGGAAATTCGTTCGACCGTATAAACCTGATGGGCGATGGTTGCGAGGATTGCGGCCTGGTAGCCGGACCCGGTTCCGATCTCAAGAATCCGCTCCCCGCCCTTAAGTTTGAGCGCTTCGGTCATGAAAGCGACCATAAAAGGCTGGGAAATCGTCTGTTTATGACCAATCGGCAAAGGGAAATCATTGTAGGCCTGATCGACCAGGCCAGGATTGACGAATAAATGGCGCGGAACCGACAGCATCGCCATGATAACCAGAGCGTCAGAGATACCGCGTCCGGTTATCTGCTGCTCGACCATACGGCGCCGGGCAATGGCGTAATCATTGTTCATCAAGGTTTCTCATCTGCTGTAAAACAGCGATCAAGGTCCCATGTTGATATTTCATCAAAGGAACGATAATTGGTCAGATCCATGTGGAGTGGCGTCACTGAGATATAGTGATGGTTAATTGCGTTAAAATCGGTCCCTTCAACATCGTGGAAACCGAGCTCCGAGCCGCCCAACCAGTAATATTTCTTGCCCCGCGGATCGGTTTTGATCTCAATCTCACCGGCATAGCGGCGTTTGCCCTGGCGCGTCAATTTAACCCCGGAGACCTCACCGGACGGCACATTGATATTCAAAAAAGTATCAGCCGGCAACTCATGGCTGATGATTTGTCCGGCAATACTGGCCGCGAAACGGGCCGCCAATGCGAAGTCATCAGGGGTGAAGCTTAATGATTCAAGTGAGACTGCAAAGGCCGGCACACCCATAAGGGTTGCCTCCATCGCCGCCGCGACAGTACCCGAATAGGTAATATCATCACCGAGGTTGCCGCCACGGTTGATCCCTGAAACAACGATATCGGGAGTCCGTTCAAGTAAACCATGAATGCCGAGATTAACACAATCTGTCGGCGTCCCGGAAATAGCATAAAATCCTTCAGCGATTTCCTCGGCGCGTAATGGTGCGTGCAGGGTCAGCGAATGTCCGATGGCGCTCCGTTCCCGGTCCGGGGCAACCACAACGACCTGTCCGACAGCCTTGAGAGCGTCGGCCAGCACCGTCAGGCCGGGCGAAAGAACCCCGTCATCATTGGTCACCAGAATCAATACGTCAGAGTTCATCGGCTATTTCGGAGGAGTTTTCTTCAGGGAGTCACGGAGCCTGATCACATCTTCACGGATTTCATCAAGTAGTTTACTGTCTACTCCTGAGACGAGCGGCAGAGCCATCTGGTCAGATGAAACCTCCTCTGCCTGCTCCGGGGAAACCTGCTCAGGCACGCCACCGGTACGGGATAGCTCCCGTAATTTTTTTCGGGCACCGGCAATCGTATAGCCCTGATGATGCAACAGGTCTTTGATTTTCAGGACAAACTCAATGTCCTTACGTTTGTATAAGCGTTGATTGGTTTTGCTTTTGACCGGACGAAAAGAGCCGAACTCTGATTCCCAGTAGCGGAGCACGTGTGGCTTCACACCGGCAAGTTCGGCAACTTCACCTATCTTAAAATAGAGCTTGTCTGGGATTTCCTGGTCCATCGCGCCTACGGCTTATCGATGGTTAAGAACCATTGTTTATTGCGTTCTTGAGAACCTGGCTCGGTTTGAAGGTCAGAATCTTACGCGCCGTGATTTCAATTTCGTCTCCGGTTTGCGGATTGCGGCCTCGCCGGGTCGACTTTTCCTTGACGACAAAATTACCGAATCCGGCAATTTTGATCTTCTCGCCATCTTCCAGAGTTGTCTTGATGAGATCAAATACGGTCTCAACAATCTCTGCAGATTCCTTCTTGGAAAAACCGGTTTTTAGATAAACACTTTCAATCAGATCGGCTTTGGTCATAGCCCACCTCCTGAAGACGCACAGACCATTGAATTTACACGGTTTTATACCACAGGAATCAACAACCTTCAACCGTTTTTTTCTTTATATGACATTATCTTAGCTGGGCACCGAGCTGTTTTTCGATTGTCTTGACAATACGGTTGTGTGCCTTGTTGATTTCTTCATCGGTCAGGGTTCTTTCACTTGAGCGGTATCGGACCCGGATTGCGATGCTTTTCTTGTCTTCAGGTACGCCCTTGCCACGATAGACATCGAACAGATTAACACTCTCGACCAGCTTGCCGCGGGCGCTGTTGATTGTCGTCAGGATTTTCTCGGCGCTGATCTCGTCGTCGAACAGAAAGGCACTGTCGCGAAAGACATCCGGAAAGCGTGAGATCTGGCTGAAGCTGATCCGGCCGGTCGAGGCCTTGATCAGCTCCTCAACATCGAGTTCAAAAGCGTAAACCGCGTCCTTGAGGTCATAGTTGTCAAGGACGTTCGGATGGATCTCTCCCAACACCCCGAGGCGTATCTCTGCGGAATAAACAGAACAGGATTTTCCCGGATGGAGATAAGGTTCGCTCTGGTCGACCCGCCAGCTGATATCTTCGATCCGGGCAGCTGCGAGCAGGGATTCGACAATGCCTTTCAGATCATAGAAATCGAACGCGTCACCGACCTGGCTCCAGCCGAATGGCTCGCGGCGACCGCTCATGACTCCGGAAATAAAGGTCGGTTCATAGGGCAGTTCTTCATTCTCAACCGGGCGGAATACCGGCCTGATTTCGAACAGTGAGAGGTCGAGTGAACGATATGAGTGGTTGCGTACGACATTCTCAAGCAGACTCGGTAGCAGGCTGGTCCGCATCACCGATTGCTCTTCGGTGAGGGGATTCATGACCGCAACATTTTCACGTCGGGCATCATCCGCCGAAAGATTAATCTGATCATAAGCTGTTGGCGATATAAAGGAATAGTTGATGACTTCGGAAAAGCCGTCGGCAACCATGACTTCGCGCAGGCGGCGAACAACGGCCTGATGTTCCGAAGCGGGATGATCGACCGATTCGCCGGACGGCATCGTCACCGGGATATTGTCATAGCCATTCAGCCGGGCAATCTCTTCAATCAGGTCGACTTCCCGCTCAAGGTCCGGGCGGAATGTCGGAATCACGACACTCAGGCTATCGGCGGAAGCATCTTTGACAATATCAAGACCAATCGAACCGAGCATTGATGCAATCTGGTCCAGGTTCAGGTTGAGGCCGAGCAAACGATTTGTTTTCTCCAGAGTAATCGAGACCTGTTTTTCACTGATTTCCTTCGGATAGGCGTCGATTGCCCCTTTGGCAACCTTTCCACCGGCGAGTTCGGCGATCAGGCTTGCGGCCCGGTCAAGAGCAATCGGAACCATGTTGACATCGGCCCCACGCTCAAAACGGTGTGAAGATTCGGAGTGTATGCCGAGCCGTTTGCTTGTCCGGCGAATTGAAACAGGTTCGAAATAAGCACTTTCGAGAAGAACATCCGTGGTGTTCGGCTGGATTTCAGAGTTCTGGCCGCCCATGATGCCGGCCAGCGCCACCGGGCTTTCGGCGTCGCAGATAGCGAGGTCGGATCCAATCAACTGATGTTCCTGGTCGTCCAGGGTTGTGAATTTCGTCTCGCCGGGGCAGCGTACGATGATTTTTTGACCGCGCAGCAGACTGAAGTCAAAGGCATGCAGGGGATGGCCCAGTTCCATCATCACGTAGTTGGTAATGTCAACGACGTTATTGATGGCCCGGACACCGACCGATTCGAGGCGACGGACGAGCCAGTCCGGAGAGGGGCCGATCTCGACACCCTTGATCAGTCGAGCCATGTAACGCGGCCCTTTGTCGGCGTCGACAATATCAACCGAGGTCTCCTGCTCGATCGGACCACCCTCTTCCTTGACCACCGGTTGTGGAATCTGCAGCGGCTGGCCGACCATGGCGGCAACCTCACGGGCAACGCCGACAACGCTGAGGCAGTCGGCGCGATTCGGAGTCAAGCCTATTTCGTAACGGACATCAGCCAGCCCGGTTGCTTCAAAGAACGGCTGGCCGACGTTCAGATCATTCGGCAGAATCATGATGCCGGACGCTTCCTCGGACAGGCCGAGTTCCTTCTCCGAGCAGAGCATTCCTTCGGAAACCTGACCACGTATTTTCGATTTCTTGATTTTGAAATCACCCGGCAGAACCGTGCCGACCCTGGCCAGGGCGACATAGTCACCGGTCTTGTGGTTGGTTGCACCGCAGACGATCTGCAGCTCTTCAGCACCGGCATTCACCCGGCAGACCGTCAGGCGGTCGGCGTCAGGGTGCCGCTCGACACTCAACAGGTGCGCGACAACGACGGATTCAAGTCCGGCACCGGTCTTTTCCATGGCGTCGACTTCGAGGCCGGCCATGGTCAGACGGTGTGACAATTCTTCGGGTGAGAGGTCGAAATCTACGAATTCCTTTAACCAGTTATAGGTAACAACCATCTTGAAGCCTTTTATAGATAAGTTAAGACAAGTTATTGAATATCAGGCGAATTGATCGAGAAAGCGTACATCATTTTCAAAGAAAAGCCGCAGATCGTTGACACCATATTTGAGCATCGCAATCCGCTCAATACCCATGCCGAATGCAAATCCGCTGTATTTCTCAGGGTCGTAATCTACCGACTTGAATACCTCGGGGTCGATCATGCCGCTGCCGAGAATCTCCAGCCAGCCGGTCTGGCTGCACACCCGACAACCGCCGCCACCGCAGATGACGCACTGCATATCGACTTCGGCGCTCGGTTCGGTAAACGGGAAAAACGAGGGGCGGAAGCGGACGCCGATACCTTCACCGAAATAGCGATTGACGAAGGTCGTCAGGACTCCCTTGAGGTCGCCGAAGGTCACATCACGGTCCACCAGGAAGCCTTCGATCTGGTGAAACATCGGGCTGTGGGTCAGGTCGGAGTCGCGCCGATAGACCGTGCCGGGGGCAATCACCCGCACCGGGGGTTCATATTTGAGCATTGTCCGGATTTGTACCGGAGAGGTATGGGTCCGCAGAACAACGTCATCGTCGATATAGAAGGTATCCTGCATGTCACGAGCCGGATGGTCTTTCGGGATATTGAGAGCCTCGAAGTTGTAAAAATCTTTTTCAATCTCCGGCCCTTCCTCGATACCGAAACCAAGAGAAGCAAAAATTGCCGAAATCTCTTCAGTCGCCAGGGTGATCGGATGCTTGCTGCCGACCCGCTGGCGGCGGCCCGGCAGTGTGACATCAATCGACTCACTGCTGAGACGGCTCGCAACCGCTTCTGTTTTCAGGAGTTCCTGGCGATTAAGGACCAGGGATTCGATTTCTTCCTTGATCTTGTTGGCTAAAGCACCGATGACGGGACGCTCTTCCGCAGAGAGTTGCCCCATACCCTTCATGATAGCCGTCAACTCCCCTTTTTTGCCGAGCAGTTGAACCTTGACCTCCTGCAGGGCTGCTTCGTCTTCAGCGGATGCAATCGCATCGCGTCCCTTGCTCAGAAGTTCATCCAGACGTTGTTTCATTCTTTCACCTTGAATCGGAAATAAAAAACGACGATGGAATTGATCCATCGCGACCTTGAACAAAAAAAAAGATGAGGCTGTTACAGCCTCATCTTTTTCTCAGCGTTTCTACTGAAGCTGCGCCTTGGCCTTATCTACGACGGCGCTAAAGGCAGCTGGCTCGGAAACGGCCAATTGTGCCAGGATCTTGCGATCCAGGCCGATTTCGGCTTTTTTCAGCCCATGTACCAGACGGCTGTAAGACAAGCCGTTCTCCCGAGACGCAGCATTGATACGAACAATCCAGAGGGCACGGAAATCACGCTTGCGAATCTTGCGATCGCGATACGAATATTTCATGGCCCGATCGACCGCTTCGGTAGCACTCCGAAACAGTTTGCCGCGCGCGCCACGATACCCTTTGGCTAGTTTGAGAACCTTGTTTCTGCGTCGTCTCGCTTTGAAACCTCTTTTTACTCTTGGCATAACATACTCCTTGTTACCATGTTAAAAGCGATGGACTTCCTCGACCGGATTTACAGGGGGAGACAAAGCCCCGCAATTCTCGGTGTCCATCCAGAATGCCTTTTCCGCTACTTGTAGGGAATCAGACAGGCGATATTCTTTGCATCCGCGGAATCAACCAGAGTTGCCTGGCGCAGATCGCGCTTACGCTTGGTTGTTTTGCTGGTCAGGATATGGCTGGTAAACGCCTTGTTGCGACGAATCTTGCCTGTGCCTGTTTTACGAAAACGTTTGGCCGCACCGCGGCATGTCTTGATCTTGGGCATAACCCTCTCCTTGTTTCTTATTTATTCTTGATCGGGGCAATGACCATTGTCATGAACCGCCCCGCCATTCTCGGCATCATTTCGACCTGTCCAAGGTCTTTCACTTCTTCAACTAAACGTTCCAGCTGCCGGCGGCCATAATCGGGATGAGTCACTTCACGACCGCGGAACATAATCGTGACCTTGACCTTGTTGCCGGCCTCAAGGAAGCGTCTGGCGTTCTTCAGCTTGAAATTGAAATCATGCTCTTCAGTCTTGGGACGAAGCTTGACCTCCTTGATCTCCACCTTGGCCGTCTTCTTTTTCGCCTCAGCTGCCTTCTTCTGCGCCTGGTACTTGTACTTGCCGTAATCCATGATCCGGCAAACCGGCGGTGATGCATTCGGTGAAACCTCTACGAGGTCCAGGCCGCGATCATCGGCTGCTTCAAGAGCGGCGTCGAGACTGATTACTCCGAGCTGTTCTCCTTCATCATCAATCACCCGAACCTCGCGGGCCCGGATATCACGATTGATCCTGGTCGACTCTTCCCTGGCTATGGTACACCTCCTATTTATACTGATTACATTCGTCCCTGACGAAATCGATGAACGCTTCTACCGTCATCGGGTCAAGGTTCTTTCCGGAGCGGAAGCGTGGTGCAACCGTCCCTTCCTCCATTTCCTTATCGCCGATGACCAGCATATAAGGGATTTTTTCCATTTGCGCTTCCCGGATCTTGAAACCGAGTTTTTCGTTGCGCAAATCCTTCTGTACACGAACACCAGCTTCACGAAGCTGGTTGAAAACCTGCTCGGCATACTCCGACTGATTGTCGGTAACATTTACGACAATAGCCTGAACCGGAGAAATCCAGAGCGGAAAATTCCCGGCGTAGTGCTCGATTAAAACACCGACAAACCGTTCGATGGAGCCGAGGATAACCCTGTGAACCATAACCGGCCGGTGTTTCTCGCCGTCGGCCCCCACATAGTTGAGGTCAAAGCGTTCGGGCAGGGTAAAATCGCACTGGATTGTAGCACATTGCCATTCCCTGTCAAGACAGTCCTTAAGCTTGATATCGATCTTCGGACCATAGAATGCGCCATCCCCTTCGTTGATATCATAAGGAAGTCCGGTGTCGTCCAGAGCCGAGATCAGCGCTTTGGTTGCGCGGTCCCAATCCTCGTCCGATCCGATCGATTTTTCCGGCCGGGTCGAGATTTCCATTCCGCACTCGAAGCCGAAAATCCCCATGACATCCTTGACGAAATTAATAACCCCCTTGATCTCCCCGTCGAGCTGATCGGGAGTACAGAGGATGTGAGCATCGTCCTGGGTAAAACCGCGGACCCGCAAAAGACCATGCAGGACGCCCGACTTCTCATGCCGATGCACGGTGCCGAGCTCGAAATAACGGAGCGGCAAATCGCGGTAGGAGCGGATCTGGGATTTATAAATCAGCATGTGCGCCAGGCAGTTCATCGGTTTGACGCCGTAACTCTGTTCATCGACTTCCGTGAAGTACATATTCTCACGGTAGTTTTCGTAATGGCCGGAGGTTTTCCAGAGTTCGGTCTTGAGGATCTGTGGCCCCATGACAATTTCATAGCCGCGCTTCTGGTGCTCCAACTTCTCAAAATTCTCGATCAGGGTTCGCAGCATGGCACCTTTGGGGTGCCAGATAACAAGACCGGCCCCGGCCTCTTCATTGAAGGAGAAGAGATCGAGCTCCCGGCCGAGCTTGCGGTGATCGCGTTTGCGAGCCTCTTCGAGTCGGGCCAGATACTTCTTCAGTTCCTTCTTGTCAGGGAATGCAGTTGCGTAGATGCGCTGCAGCATGGCGTTTTTTTCGTCGCCACGCCAGTAGGCACCGGCTACCGAAGTGAGTTTGAAAGCCTTGATATGGCCGGTGGTCGGCAGATGCGGACCACGGCACAGATCGGCGAAGTTGCCTTGCGTGTAGACAGAGACAGTCGGCTCACCAAGATCCTCGATCAGTTCGACCTTGTAGTCTTCACCCATTGCCCTGAACTTGGCAATCGCTTCGTCCCGTGACAGAACTTCCCGTTCAATCGGCAACTTCTCATTGACGATCTCACTCATCCGCTTTTCTATTTTTTCAAAATCATCCGGAGAAAACGTGTGCTTATCGCTATAGAAATCATAGTAGAAACCGTTATCAATCGCCGGTCCGATAGTGACCTGAACATCGTTTCCGTAGAGGTCCTTGACCGCCTGGGCCATCAGGTGGGCGGCCGAGTGGCGATAGATATCGAGTGCTTCATCAGATTTCATGGTTACCAGTTCAAGCTGAACATCCTGGGCGAGCGGTGTTGTGATATCGACCAGTTGACCGTCGACCCTGGCGGCAATTGACGCCTTGGCCAACCCTTCACCGATTGACATGGCGACATCGTAGGGAGTACTGCCTGAAGCCAGCTCCTTGACCGATCCGTCCGGTAATTCAACACGTATGTCACTCATAAATCTGCTCCATGAATGAAAAGAGGCATCATCGGATGCCTCTTTATCTGAAAAGCCGTTGTGCAGTTTATGGTAGGCACGGGCAGGATTGAACTGCCGACCCCTACCGTGTCAAGGTAGTGCTCTCCCACTGAGCTACGTGCCTACAATCAACAGCGGAGGCAATTATTAGCAGAAGCACCCATACGAGTCAAGGGTTTTTGGCACTTAAAAATCGTTTTTTTCTTTTCACATCAGTTATTTGAGTTGCCTGCCACAAATAAAAAAGCCCGGCCGATTGGCCGGGCTCGATTTGACTGGAAAAGAGTCTAGAAATTGTAATTCAGCTGGGCGCTGAGGATATTGACGGTAGCGTCATATTCACCCTGAAGGAATCCACGTGTATTGTTCTCGACAGAGGTTGGATCAGTCTTATTGATGACAGGGTCATCAGTCATGATATGAGCGAAAGCCGCTTCAAAACTCCAGGTCTTGGAGAATTCTTGACTATAGCCAACGGTCAACCATGTGCGGTCCTCACCCGGAACACGGACACCTCGTAGCTCATCATTCGGAATCGGCGATTCGTCAAATGCCAGACCGCCACGCAGTCTACTTGTTTCATTCAGATCATAAGAGACACCGATCGAATAACGCATTGAATCATCCCATTGGAATTGAGTCACACCATTCTGGGTTCCATCAGCGTAATCAAGTACCAACTCATCCAAGACGCTCCACTCAGTCCAGCTAATATCAGCCATTAGAGCCAATTTATTGAATTGGCCAAAATAGCTCAAAGAAGCAGTACTGGGAAGCTCAATGTTAACCTTAACGCCTCCATCCTGAAATTGGTTTAAAGCAGCCATTGTCAAATCAAAACCGCCCGTCGACGGCAAAGTCCAATCGACATCACCTTCAACATCATGCTCAATTTTGGAACGATAAGACAATCCGACTCTTTGCTTTTCCGTGATGTTATAAAGGAAACCCAGATTATAACCAAAACCCCAACTATCGCCCTCCGCGGCAGTAAAACCGTCATCACCTTGAGGGGTCATGCCGAATACCGCCGGCGCAAAAAATCCGAGTGTTTCGAGAGCTCCAAAATCGATCGCATTGGTCAATTCAGCATCAAGATACTGAATGCTGATCCCAAAGCCATAACTGAATTTATCGTTTAACCTGTGAGCTGCGGATGGATTAATATTGATTGTTTCAACCGCTGACTTAACACCATGATATCGGCCTACCCAGTCCGAATCATACTCAGTGGCAAAACCGAAGGGCGCGTTAACACCGAGACCAAATGACCAACCGGTGTCAAATGTTTCTGTATAGTAAAGATTTGGAACCGGAACAACGCCACCAGCGTCACCACCATTGCCACCAGATAAAGGAGCGGCAAAGACTGTATTCGATCCATTATTCTTAAATTCAGCTTTAGGGATAATGATATGAAGCGATCCAACAAACTGTTTACCTTCAATCTGCGTCATACCGGCCGGGTTATGCCACACTGTAGATGCATCTTCAGCGGCAGCAGATCCCCCAGCAAAAGCATTCCCTAAACCACTGACACTTTGTTCAGCAATCGCAAAACCGGACGCCATGGCATTTCCGGAAAAGCTCAAAATAGTCACCAATACAACCAGTACTCCAATTCTGAATTTCATATTTGCCTCCCATTAAATTGATAAATAGTCAGTGTTGAAGAATAACGTCGTCAATTTATGTTTGCAAGAAAATAAACAAGTGTTCTGTTAGACAAAACAAAAGGCACCTTGATGGGTGCCTTTTGTTTGAAGCTATATAAGAACACGCTAATCCATCGCGCTTTCAATCCGGATAAAATGCGTTTTCTCACTGACAACATCGAGCTGGTCGATCTTGTCAATCGCCTTGCGGACCTCCCCTTCAGTTGCATCATGCGTCATCAGGACGATCGGAGTCGCTCCTCCGACCACGCGGTCCGGCTGGATCATCGATGCGATGCTGATCCCGTGATCACCGAGAATGCCGGAAATTTTGGAGAGAACCCCCGGCTGGTCGAGAACTCCGACCCGCAAGTAGTACTGGGTTGAAATCTCTTCCATCGGCTTGACCGCGACATTCCTGATCGCTTCGGTGCAGTAGGCCATCGGCGGGGTTCTCTGCCCTGCTCCGGCCGCAATGCCCCGGGCAATTGACATGACATCTCCCATCACGGCACTGGCAGTCGCTTCCATGCCGGCTCCATGACCGTAGAGCATCACCGGGCCAACGAAATCTCCGACCAGGCGTACGGCATTGAAAACACCATCGACGTCAGCCAACGGGTAATGTTGCGGAACCATGGTCGGATGAACGCGGGCTTCGATCTTGCCATTGTCGGCTTTGCCGATTGCCAGTAGTTTGATTTTGTAGCCGAACTGCTTGGCGTATTCAATATCGAGGGGCGTGATATTGCTGATCCCTTCAGTGTAAACGTCGTCAAAATCGACCTTGGTGCCGAAACAGAGGGCAATCATCAATGCCAGCTTGTGCGCCGTATCAACCCCCTCAATATCAAAGGTCGGATCGGCTTCGGCGTAACCGAGTTCCTGTGCAACCTGGAGAATATCAGCAAAGGCGGCGCCTTCGTTGGTCATACGGGTCAGGATGTAGTTGCAGGTGCCATTGAGGATTCCGAAGACCGAATGGAAGTTATTGGCACAGAGATTCTCTTTAACCGAGGAGATAACCGGAATGCCGCCACCGACCGAGGCTTCAAACATAACCTCGACCCGATGCTTGGCCGCGGCGGCGAAGATTTCATCGCCATGCAGGGCGAGCAACGCCTTGTTGGCGGTCACAATGTGCTTGCCGTTCTCGATCGCCTTGAGCACAAACGTTCGCGCCGGTTAATAGCCGCCGATCAATTCAATGACAATATCGATATCCGGGTTGACCAGCACGTCATCGGCATCTGTTGTCAACAATCCGGGTTCGAGCGTGACTCCGCGATCGGTGGTAATATCGAGATCGGCGATCTTGTCAAGAATCAAATCGGCGCCGAGACGCGCCTTGATAAGCTCGGCGTTGTTCTGAAACACTTTCACGACACCGGTTCCGATTGTTCCGAAGCCCAGTAACCCAGCACGAATCTGTTTCATAATCTCCTCTTGAAATCGTTCCTAAAGTAGTGACTGTTGTTTTTCCGTTTCTGAAAAGTCCAGAACCGGTACGGTGTCAAACGAAAAAAGACATTCGATTGAAGATGCGCCCTGATCCTTCAAAACATGTCCGGCGATCGCCTTGATTTCGGCTACAGATGCATCGCGCTGGCTGTCAAGACAAAAAGCGATCCGGTCAAAACCGGCCTTGACGCATGTTTTCAGCCCTTTTCTCAATAATCGTTCCCAGACCGCACCTGAAAGTCGGCTTCTCTTGCCGCCGCCAAGGAAGAGAGCCCAGTCGGCATCGAGCTTTCCGTTGTTCTGAAAAATAACAGTGTCGCCCAGTTTCCCGGTTACTTTCCCGGCGAGAAGCAAATCGGTCAAGGCTCCATTCAACCGCCAATCGAGCAGGGATGCCGAACCATGTAGCGGCCGGTCGTCTTCGAAAAAGAAAACGGTTGCAACCTCACCTTCCATCCGGTCGGGTGGCAAATCGAGTATATAAGCTTCCTTCATTTTTTGCTTGCCTGCTGCGAAATCTTGTCAAGAATGCCATTGATGAATGGAGGGGTTTCCTTGGTGCCGTACCTTTTGCCGATTTCGATGGCTTCGTTCATCACCACATTCGCCGGGACATCGGGTTCATAGACGAGTTCGTACGTAGCCATACGAAGCAATGAGAGGTCAACCCGGGCCATCCGGTCGAGAGCCCAGTTGGTCGAGCATTTATCGATAATGGCATCGATTTCTGCAAGGTGATTAACGACACCCTTGATCAGCGTGTCGGCGAAAGCCTTGATGTCAGCTGGGACCGAACGGCCTGTATCTTCATTCGGCTCCCCGAGGACATCATCGTTAAACCTGAAATTGTCCCAGAAATCCTGCAGAATATAGTCTATCTCGACATCATGATCGTAAAGGCTGTACAGGACCTTCAGCGCGAGCTCCCGCCCGTTGCGACGTGCGCCCTGTCCCATCAGGCATCCATCGCCTTGAAGAGATTAACCATTTCGATCGCAGTGACAGCTGCCTCAAATCCCTTGTTGCCGGATTTTGTACCGGCCCGCTCCACGGCCTGTTCAATGTTGTCGGTGGTCAATACTCCGAACGCAACCGGGACCCCGGAATCGAGGCTGACCGAAGCAATACCTTTGGAGACTTCGGCGCTGACATAATCAAAATGCGGGGTCGCGCCACGGATGACAGCGCCGAGACAGATAACCGCATCGTATTGACCGGTCGCCACCATTTTTTTTGCAGCAATCGGCAATTCGAATGCACCGGGGACACGCGCAACCGTCAGATTGTCCCCGGATGCACCATGTCGAATCAGCGCATCGGTGGCACCTTCAAGCAGACGATCAGAGATGAAACTGTTGAAACGACTGACCAGCAGTCCGACTTTCAAACCGGATGCATCAAGTTTTCCTTCGATCTGTTTTGGCATTTTATTCTCCCACCCGTTAATAATCAGATGTTCTCAAGAAGATGGCCCATCTTCTCACGTTTTGTTTTCAGATACTCGATGTTGCTGCCGGTAGCCTCAACTTCGATCGGAACCCGTTCGACGATCTTAAGCCCATAACCTTCAAGGCCGACGATCTTTTTGGGGTTATTCGTCATCAGGCGGATCTGGCGAACGCCGAGTTCGGTCAGGATTTGCGCGCCGATCCCGTAATCCCGCAGATCGGCCTTGAAACCAAGGACCTCATTGGCTTCGACCGTATCATGACCTTCATCCTGCAGGGCGTAAGCCTTGAGCTTATTGATCAGACCGATGCCGCGACCTTCCTGGCGCATATAGAGGATAACCACGGCACCCTCTCGATCAATCTGCTGCATTGCCGCATGCAGCTGATCTCCGCAATCGCAACGCTGAGAGCCGAAGACATCTCCGGTCAGGCATTCCGAGTGGACACGCACCAGCACCGGTTTTTCGGGATCGATTTCCCCTTTAATGAGGGCCAGATGGTTGGCATTGTCGACCTCGTTGTCGTAAGCAATTGCCTTGAAATCACCGCCATAGGGGGTCGGCAATACGACCTCGGCGGCCCGTTTGACCAGCATTTCTTTCTGCAGGCGATAAGCGACCAGATCGGCAATGGTTACGATCCGTAAATCGTGTTTCTTCGCAAACTTCCGTAATTCGGGCATCCTCGACATCGTTCCGTCGTCATTCATGATCTCGCAAATAACGCCGGCCGGTTTGAGGCCGGCGAGACGGGACAGGTCAACTGAACCTTCGGTCTGACCGGCCCGAACCAGTACCCCGCCTTTTTTGGCACGCAACGGAAAGATATGACCGGGACGGGCGAGATCAAAGGGCCGTGTATCGTCGGCAATGGCGACCTGGACCGTCCGGGCCCGGTCGGCGGCAGAAATACCGGTAGAGACTCCGGTACGGGCTTCAATAGAGATGGTGAATGCCGTTCCGAAGGAAGAGGAGTTTTCCTGGACCATCAGCGGCAGCTCGAGTTCATCGGCCCGCTGTTCCGTCATCGAAAGACAGATCAGCCCACGACCTTCCCTGGCCATGAAATTGATCGATTCTGCCGATACCTTCTCGGCGGCAACAACAAGATCGCCTTCATTCTCACGATCTTCGTCATCAACCAGGATTATCATTTTGCCCTGGCGTAAATCCTCCAGAGCAGCTTCAATGTTGGCAATTGGCATTATAAAATCCTTTCGAACTGCCAAATATCTCACATAAAACCATGCTTGGCAAGGAAATCGCTGGTCAAATTCGACCGTTCACCGGCCCCTGAACCCTGGCCGAGGAGACGTTCAATGTACTTGCCGAGGATGTCGGTTTCGATATTGACAAGACGCCCCGGTTGACAGTCGACCAGCGTTGTTGCAGACAGGGTGTGCGGGATGATGCTGACAGAGAAGCTGCTATTGTCGACAGTATTGATCGTCAGGCTTATCCCGTCTATGGCAACCGAACCTTTCGCGACAAGGTAACGGGCATAATCGTCAGGAACAGTCAGCATGATAACGACGGCGTTTTGTTCGCGCCGGACCGAATCGACCATCCCGACACAATCGATATGGCCGGTTACGATATGCCCGCCGAGCCGGTCGCCGACGCGCAAGGCCCGTTCAAGGTTGAGACGATGACCGCTGGTCAATTTGCTGAAGGTTGTCCGTTCGAAGGTTTCCGGCGACATATCAACTGTGAACGTTTTCGCGTCTTTTTCGACCACTGTCAGGCAGGCGCCATTGACCGCTACCGAATCACCAATCGAAAGTTCCCCGGTCGGCAGCGAAGACTCGACCGTGAGCCGCACGCCCGTTCCGGATTGGTTCAGGCTTTTGATCAGACCGCAATCTTCGACAAGACCGGTAAACATCAGGAAACCTCCCCTTCGACAAGGATATCATCGGCAAACTGACGAACCGTTACGGCCTTCAGCTGGAGCGCATCTTTCATGAGCTTACACCCTGAGCCGTTAAACAGGCATTTGCCATCGTTGCCGACCAGCAGCTTTGGTGCAATGAAAATTGCCATTCGATCAACGATACCACACTTCAGGGCTTCGGCGGCAACGGTTGCACCACCTTCGAGCAGTACAGACTGAATGTCACGCCGACCCAGCTCCTGCATTGCTGCCCGCAGATCGACCCGGCCATTTCGTTCCGGAACGACGACGACTTCGGCGCCGATATTTTGCAGGGCGGTAATTTTGCCAGCATCGGCCCGGGGTGTCGTCAACAGGATGACCTGGGCCGCGGAGTCCGGGTTGAAAACCCGCGCTGTCTCCGGAATCTTCAGGTTTGAATCGACAATAATCCTGACCGGGTCTTTGCCGTTATGCGGCAGCCGGGTGGTTAATTGCGGATCATCAGCCAGCACCGTACCAACGCCAACCATGATCGCGTCTGAGACATTCCGCATCTGATGGACATGGTGGCGGCTCTGTTCATTGCTGATCCATTGCGAATCGCCATCGGCCGTTGCCGTCTGGCCGTCAAGGGTCATTGCCATTTTCAGGGTGACATAAGGAAGTCCGGTCTTTATATGCTTGGCGAAAGGCGCGATCAGTCTCCGGCAGGCTGTCTCCATAAGGCCGACCGAGACCTCAATGCCGGCATTTTTGAGACGGTCCACACCTTTGCCGGCGACCAGTGGGTTGGGGTCAAGGGTTCCGACGATAACGTTTTTTATACCGGCGGCGATAACAGCTTCGGTACAGGGGCCGGTTCGTCCCTGGTGATTGCATGGTTCGAGAGTCACATAAAGGGTCGCTCCGGAAGCCTTGGTACCGGCATCCTGGATTGCCAAAACCTCGGCATGCGGCTGACCGGCGCCGGGATGAAAACCCTGACCAACAATCCGGCCATCGACAACCAGTACGGCTCCCACCGGCGGATTCGGCCGGGTAAGGCCCTCTGCCCTGGCTGCCAGTTCAAGTGCCAGCTGCATATATTTCTGTTCAGGCATTGGTGACTCGCGGATGATCTGCAAACGATGGGGTCAGGCGCCCTTTTCACCGCTTTTGGCGAGGATATCTGTCAGTTCGGACATGAATTCGTTGATATCCTTGAACTGACGATAAACTGATGCGAAGCGAACATAAGCGACTTCATCCATCTCATGCAAGGCTTCCATGACGGCGCCGCCGATCCGGTCGGCATCGATTTCCTTCTCTCCGCTCTCCTGCAGCGATTGCTCGAGAGAGTCGACAAACCGTTCAATCGTTGCAATCGGTACCGGCCTTTTTTCGCAGGCCCGACGCATCCCGGCAATGATCTTGTTGCGATCAAAACTCTCACGGCGGCCGTCCTTCTTGACAATGATCGGCAATGACTCTTCGACACGTTCATAGGTCGTAAAGCGCCGCTCGCAATCACTGCATTCGCGACGGCGGCGGATATTGTTCCCCTCTTTTCCCAGGCGCGAGTCGACAACCCTGGTATCTTCAAAACCACAAAATGGGCACTTCATAACTCTTCATCACTTCCGCTGGCAACAGGTCCGTTAAAAACGCGAAAATCGATTTCCGACTCAGCCAGGATGTCCTTTGACAGAATGTCAGGATACCCATCGAGGTAAACGATCTCCTTGATGCCGGAATTAATAATCATTTTTGAACAGATTATACAGGGGGAGCTGGTGCAATAGAGCGTTGAACCATCTATATTGATTCCGTGTTTTGCCGCCTGAACAATGACGTTCTGTTCGGCGTGCAGACCACGACAGAGCTCATGACGCTCCCCTGACGGGATTTTCAGCTGCTCACGCAAGCAACCGGTCTCCGAGCAGTGGGTAATGCCGCTCGGCGTTCCATTGTAGCCGGTTGCAAGGATATTCTTGTCCTTGACGATAACCGCACCGACCTGTCGCCTCAGGCAGGTTGACCGTTTGGCCACCAGCTTGGCGATGTCCATGAAATACTCTTCCCAACTGGGACGATCCATTATTTCAACCGATGCGCATAGAGGGGGAACTTCTTACACAGATCCTTGACTTCATCTCTGATTGCCAGCAGCTCGCTATCGTTCTCGATGTTTTCCAGAGCCCGGGCAATCCAGTCGGCAACCTGCTTCATTTCGGTCTCCTTGAGGCCGCGGGTTGTCGTCGCCGGTGTGCCTATTCTGATTCCACTGGTTACAAAAGGTGATCGCGTGTCGAATGGTACGGCGTTCTTGTTGACCGTGATGCCAGCTTTTTCCAGGGTCTCTTCGGCAACTTTTCCGGTCAGATCGGTACCGGTAAAATCAAGCAGCATGAGATGATTGTCGGTCCCGCCGGAAACGAGTTTAAAACCGTGACCAACCAGTCCTTCAGCCAGTGCCCTGGCATTTTTAACGACCTGGGCCGCATATTCCTTGAACTCCGGCGAGAGCGCTTCCTTAAAGGCGACGGCTTTTGCAGCGATTACATGCATCAGCGGTCCTCCCTGGATACCGGGGAAGATGTTACTGTTCAGTTTCTTGGCATATTCTTCCTGGCAGAGGATCATGCCGCCACGCGGACCACGCAGGGTCTTGTGGGTTGTCGTCGTAACAAACTCGGCATGCGGTATCGGGCTCGGGTGCTCTCCGGCCGCAACCAGTCCGGCAATGTGGGCCATATCCACCATGACCTTGGCGCCGACCTGGTCGGCGATACGGCGGAACGGCTCAAATTCAATGACGCGGGGATAGGCACTGGCACCGACAACGATCAGTTTCGGTTTATGCTCTTTTGCCAGCTGCTCGACTTCTTCGTAATCGATCCGGCCGGTCTTTTCATCAACTCCGTACGGTACAATGTTGAAAAGCTTGCCGGAGAAGTTAACCGGAGAGCCGTTGGTCAGGTGGCCGCCATGCGCCAGGTTCATGCCGAGAACCGTATCTCCCGGCTGACAGGTTGCGAAATAGACCGCCATATTGGCCTGCGAACCGGAATGGGCCTGAACGTTGACATGCTCTGCTCCGAACAACTGCTTGGCCCGGTCAATCGCCAATTGTTCAGCGACATCGACAAACTCACAGCCGCCATAATACCGCTTGCCCGGATAGCCTTCAGCATACTTGTTGGTCAGCACCGAACCCTGGGCTTCAAGCACGTTTTCACTGACAAAGTTCTCAGATGCTATGAATTCAAGGCTGTACTCCTGGCGCCCGGTTTCATCGGTTATGGTTTTTGCGATTTCCGGATCAAACCCGGTTAGAGACTTGGACATGGCTGGTCATTCCTCCAGTAAAAACTTGGTAAAGAAAAGGCAGGCAAAAAGCCTGCCTGATTTATTTTAGGTCTTATAAACTGCCCGACCTGATATCGTCTTCAAGCGCTGCAATCTTGTCGAGACGGCGCTGATGCCGCCCTCCTTCATACTCCGCTTCAAGCCAGGTCTGAACCAATTTCCGGGCCTGCTCGGCCGAAAGAACACGGCCGCCCATGACGATGATATTGGCATTGTTATGTTCTTTTGACATCCGCGCGGTAAATTCATCAGTGATCAGCGCAGCCCGGATACCGGGAAACTTGTTGGCAACAATCGACATGCCGATTCCGGTGCCGCAAATCAAAATTCCATTGTCGGCCTCGCCAATCGAGACAGCGCGGGCAACCTTGATTCCGTAATCAGGATAATCCACCGAATCGTCATTGATGGTGCCGAGGTCGCTAACGCAGATGCCGAGTTCCTGAAGGTACGTCGACACGGCGTTTTTGAGATCAAGCCCGCCATGGTCACTTGCTATGACAAATTTACCGTCCACATCAGACCTTTTTAAAGAGAATGGTTGCGTTGGTTCCGCCGAAACCGAGTGAATTGGAAATCACGACATCAACGTCAGCCTCGACCGGCGTGTTCGGCACGTAATCGAGATCGCACTCCGGGTCCGGGTCCTCGTAATTGATTGTTGGCGGCAGAACGCCCCGGTTCATCGCCAGTAACGAATAGACAGCTTCAAGGCCGCCGGCCGCGCCGAGGGTGTGGCCGGTCATGCTTTTGGTCGAACTGACTTTCAACTTATACGCATGTTCACCAAAAACAGACTTGATTGCCATGGTCTCGTAAAGGTCATTATACGGAGTTGAGGTTCCGTGAGCGTTTATGTAACCGACCTCTTCCGGGTTGACTCCGGCTTTGTCGAGGGCCATTTTCATGCAGCGGGCGGCCCCTTCTCCTTCGGGCGCCGGAGCGGTCAGATGGTAGGCATCCGAGGTCAAGCCGTAGCCGCCAACTTCGGCGTAAATCTTAGCGCCTCTCTTTTTAGCGGATTCCATCTCCTCCAGAACAAGGATGCCGGCGCCCTCACCCATGACAAAACCATCACGACCTTTATCGAACGGCCGGCTGGCAGCGGCAGGGTCATCATTCCGGGTCGACAGGGCTTTCATGACATTGAAGCCGGACATCGCCAGAGGTGTGATTGTTGACTCGGTTCCCCCGGCAATCATGGCATCGACGTCACCGCGCGCAATCATATGATAGGCATCGCCGATGGAATGGGTTCCGGTTGCACAGGCCGATACAGTCGAAAGGTTCGGTCCCTTGGCACCAAAACGGATCGAAATCTGACCAGGTGCCAGATTAATAATAAGCATCGGGATAAAAAACGGTGTAATCCGTTTGTAACTTTTTTCCCGCATAACATCATGATAATGTTCCATGGTCGGCAAGCCGCCAAGGCCCGAGCCGACAAGGACTCCGAGCCGCTCGGCGTTTTCATCCGTGACTTCGTAGCCGGAATCCTCCATCGCCATCTCTGCTGCAGCCAGTGCATACTGGATGAAGAGATCCATTTTTTTCTGCTCTTTTTTATCGATGAAGTCATCGGCGTTAAAGCCTTTGACTTCACCGGCAATCCGCGTTGGCAGATCGCTGGCATCATAACGGGTAATCGGCGAAATACCGGATTGGCCCTTGATCAGAGCTTCCCAGTTTTTCTCTGTCCCGATTCCCAACGGTGAGACGACACCGATTCCTGTAACGACAACTCTACGCATTACGACCATTAACCTCCAACAGAAGTCGGATATCACAGCGAATCAAGTGATATCCGGATCGGTTGAACTTGCAGGGAGGAGGGTTTTCCTCCTCCCCTTTAATTTATCAGGAATTTTCCTTGATGTAGCTGATTGCATCCTTGACAGTCTGGATCTTTTCGGCATCTTCGTCAGAAATTTCAACATCAAATTCCTCTTCGAGAGCCATAACAAGCTCAACAGTGTCAAGGGAATCGGCGCCGAGATCGTCCATGAAGGCTGCGTTTTCAGTTACCTGGTCTTCGTCAACACCGAGTTGCTCAACAACAATCTGCTTTACTTTTTCTTCAATAGCCATGTTTTCCTCCTTGAACGTGTGGTCTGATAATCCGTTATTAATTCACATATACATTCCGCCGTTTACACCAAGTACCTGTCCGGTAATATAACCGGCCTGGCCAGATGCAAGAAACAGAACAGCCTGAGTTACATCATCCGATTCACCAAGTCTTCCGAGTGGAATATTTGATGTCAGTTCCTCTTTTGCCTTCTCTCCAAGCTCATCTGTCATATCGGTGAGGATATAGCCGGGAGCAACGACATTTACTGTTATATTGCGTCGTCCGAATTCACGCGCGTTCGATTTGGTCAGGCCGATCATGCCGGCCTTGCTGGCACAATAATTAGCCTGTCCGGGGTTGCCCATTGCACCGACGACTGAAGAGATGTTGATAATCCGGCCATAGCGTTGTTTCGACATCACCTTGGCGACGGCGCGAGTACAAACAAAGGCGCCTTTCAGGTTTGTCTCGAGTACGGCATCCCAATCATCATCCTTCATTCTGATCAGCAATCCGTCACGGGTGATTCCGGCATTGTTGACGAGAATATCGACTCGGCCAAAAGCCGCAACCGTTTCAGCTATCAACTTATCGGCATCTTCGCTTTTTGCAACATCTGCTGCAACAGCGATTGCTTCGCCACCGGCCGCCTTAATTTCATCAACAAGTTCGGCAAGGGCATTCTGGTTGCGGGCTGAAACAGCAACCTTGGCTCCTTTTTCAGCCAGAGCCAGGGCAATGTTCTTTCCGATTCCCCGTGATGCACCCGTTACAATAGCTACCTGATCATTAAACATGAGAACCCCTGAGAACGCTAGGATTTTAACAGCTTATCCAGAGAAGTACAGTCTTCGACATTAGCCGAAGCCGCCGAACGGTAAATACGTCGAACCAGCCCTGACAGCACCTTCCCCGGACCGATTTCAATAAATGTCTTTACGCCATCAGCAACCATTCGGGCAATTGACTCATCCCAGCGGACCGGAGCGCTGACTTGTGCCACCAGTAATTCCTGCAAGCGGGATGCATCACTGTTCGGCGCTGCCTCAACGTTGCTGACAACCGGAATATTCATTTCTGCAAACACAACATTGTCAAGCACCTGGGCTAGTCGCTCGCCGGCCGGAACCATCAGTGAACAATGAAAGGGTGCGCTGACCGGCAAAGGGAGTGCCCGCTTGGCACCTTTTTCTTTAGCCAGCTCGATAGCCCTCTCGACGGCAGCGGTGTTTCCGGCAATGACAACCTGCCCGGGGCTGTTGAAATTGGCCGGGGAAACAACTTCTCCCTGCGCCGCATCTCGACATACTTCTTCCAGGAGGTCGCCTTCGAGTCCGATAATAGCTGCCATTGCGCCAACACCGACCGGCACAGCCTCCTGCATGAATGCCCCGCGCTGCCGGACGGTCTTGACGGCATCGGCAAAAGCCATGGCCCCGGAGCAGACCAGTGCGGAATACTCCCCCAGGGAATGCCCCGCTGCGCTGACCGGCTGCAACTCGGATTCCTGTTGCAAAACCCGCAAGGCAGCGATACTTGTCGTCAGAATGGCCGGCTGAGTGTTGGTTGTGAGCTTCAGGTCCTCTTCCGGACCATTGAAGCAGAGTGCCGCAAGGTCGAATCCGAGAGCGTCATTAGCTTCTTCAAATACCTGCCGTGCGGCAGCGAAATTATCGGCAAGATCCTTGCCCATTCCGGCATGTTGAGAACCCTGCCCGGGAAAAACAAATGCAGTCATCTAAACATATCTCCAGATTACCAGCGGATACAGGCAGAAGCCCAGGTAAAACCTCCGCCAAAAGCATTCAGTACAATCAGATCATTATCTTTCAGTTTGCCGGCCCGGTTGGCTTCATCCATTGCCAGGGGAATGGTTGCCGCTGATGTATTTCCGTATCGATCGACATTTATATAGACTTTGTCTTCCGGCAGTTTCAGTCGCTTGGCCGCCGCTTCAAGGATTCTGATATTTGCCTGGTGCGGGATCAGCAGATCGAGGTCCTCAATTGTAAATCCATTTGAGTCGAGTGCTTCATGAGCCACTTCGGCCAGCATTTTAACGGCAACCTTGAAAACCTCATTTCCCTGCATCTTCAAAAAGTAGCCGCGATCTCTGACAATCTCTTCGGTCGGAGTGAGCGCCGTTCCGAATCCCGGTTGATAGAGCAACTCGAGATATGAACCGTCGGCATGGAGGTGAGTTGAAAGAATCCCCTGTTCACCCTCATGAGCCTCCAGAACTACGGCACCGGCAGCATCGCCAAAAAGCAGGCAGGTGTTGCGGTCCTCGTAATCGACAATTCGGGAAAGGGTCTCGGCGCCGATAACCAATGCACGCTCGATTGCCCCGGATTCAATCTGGGCAACGGCATTGCTCAGGGCATAGATAAACCCGCTGCAGGCAGCCGATAAGTCATAGGAGCCACACTGTTTGGCGCCGAGCTTGTCCTGGACAATACAGGCCGTCGCCGGCCAGGGATAGTCACTGGTAATCGTGCCGACGATGATCTGATCAATATCCTCGGCCGAGATGTCAGCCATTTCGAGTGCTTTACGGGCAGCGTTGACGCAGAGGTCGGATGTGTATTCGCCTTCGGCAGCAATGTGGCGTTCACGAATACCGGTTCGCGCTACGATCCATTCATCAGTCGTGTCCAGATACTTCTCGAAATCCTGATTGGTCATCACCTTTTCCGGGACATAAGACCCGGTACCGATAATACGTGCTCGTCTCAAACCAGTCTCCTCGTCTTAATGTTTCGCCGCCAGATCGAGTTTTGCCGCCAGCTTTTCGCTGAACCGTTGCTGGGCTGCCTCATTTGCCATTCTGATGGCGTTCATAATCGCCTTCGGATTTGATCCACCGTGGCAGATCATGGCGGTGCCCTGTATCCCGAGCAAAGGGGCGCCACCATATTCGGAATAATCAATTCTTTTTTTGAAATTCCGGAAAGCTCCTCGTGAAAGAATATAACCGATCTTGGCCAGCAGTGACTGCTCGATTTCAGTTTTCAGCATTTTACCAACGGTCTCGGCCAACCCTTCCGATACCTTGAGCAGGACATTGCCGACAAAACCATCACAAACAACGACATCCACCCGACCATTGAATATATCCCGACCCTCTACGTATCCGATATAATTAAAAGGTGCATCAGAAACAAGACGGTGTACTTCCCGGGTCAGTTCGTTACCCTTACTCAGTTCCTCGCCATTGGAAAGAATGCCGACTCGTGGCTTCTCCTTGCCCATCAACTGGCGGGCATAAACATCGCCCATTACTGCGAACTTCTGAAGATGTACGGCTTTGCAGTCAACGTTGCCACCGACATCCAGAATAAGGGTCTGATCTTTCTGGTTCGGAAAAATTGTCGCCAGAGCCGGGCGCTCGATGCCCGGGATCCTTTTCAGGACAAACATCCCGGCAGCCATCGTGGCACCGGAATTGCCGGCACTGACAACCGCCTGCGCCGTACCCTGTTTAACCAGATCGAATGCAACCCGAATCGAAGAGTTTTTCTTCTTCCTGACCGCATCGGATGCAGAATCGTGCATGCCGACAACCTCTTCAGCATGAACAATCGAAATATCCAGACCCTGAACCGGGTGGCGCGCGAGTTCCGCTTCAATGAGCGGCGTATCACCCACCAGAATAATCGACATACCCCAATTTTGCGCAGCCGCAACGACACCTTCGATAACGTCTGCAGGGGCCTTGTCACCACCCATTGCATCAACTGCTATGGTTGCTAGTTCGTTCAAGAGAAGTCCCGCTAGTCGTTATCGCCGAGAACTTCTTTTCCTTTGTAGGTTCCGCAGGCCGCGCACGCACGGTGCGGTGGCTTCAACTCTTTGCATTGGGGACAGGTAGACATGCCGGCCGGGGTCAGTGCATCATGAGAGCGGCGCATGTCGCGCCTTGATTTCGATGTCTTTTTCTTTGGAACTGCCATTTTACGTACTCCTTGTATACCTGAATCAGGTTTTATTCTTCGACTTTAAAATTTTTCAACGCGGCAAAACGCGTATCAAATGATTCCTCTGTGCAATCACAACGGTTAAGGTTCAGATTGTCTCCGCAAAACGGACAGAGACCCTTGCAGTCTCTGCTGCAAAGGGGCTGAACTGGCAATGCTATCAATAATTGTTCCTGAAGCGGCTCGAGTAAAGAGAGTTCTTCACCACTTATCAGGGTCATGCCCATTTCCTCGGCGGAGAGCTCTGTCTCCTCGTCATCATCATCAAAACAATCCGGCAAAGACTTCGAATACGTTACGAGAAAATCTGATGAAAAAGGTATCTGATAGGAATCGAGACAGCGACCACAAGCAAGTCTGAGCTCCGTGCTTACATGACCTTTGACTTCTATCAGGTCCATCAGGCGACTGATTTCAATTCGATAATGTATCGGCTCGGGAAAACTCGCAATTTCTTCTCTGGCCAGTTCGACCAATTGAGGAAAATCGGAAGGGTCGGTTTCGCCTTCCAGCGATAATCCCTTATCTTCAATTTCATCCAGTTTGATAGTGAGCAAAACGCGCTCCGGTACTACGTTATCGAAGTCGGCTAGTATAAAGATTGCCCTATTATTGTCAAGGGAAATAAACCATCCGCCAGACCCTTCGACAGCATGACTTTATTAGCCCAAACATCATGAATTTGCAAGATAATTTTTCTTAATAACTATTGATCTTTATTGTTAATTTGCCTATAAGGATTGCCATCCACACATGTCCCCCTGAAAGGAACTGTCAAGCTCATGTCATTGCCGGAAGAACCGATTGCCAGACTGCGTTTTATAATGTCACATCTCAGGTCTGCTCATGGATGCCCATGGGATCAAGCGCAAACACCCGTAACCCTCAAACCTTATCTCCTTGAAGAGGTTCACGAACTTCTGGATGCATTAAACGGGGGCGACGAAGAAGAAATCAGGGATGAACTGGGTGATTTATTGCTGCAGGTCGTTTTTCTTACCGAGATATTCAATGAAAAAGAATCCTTCAATCTTGATGATGTCGCAACATCGATCTGCAACAAACTGATCAGACGACACCCGCATGTTTTCGAAAACACCTCAGAAAACGATAATGTTGATCTCGATCGCCAATGGGAAACAATCAAGAATTCGGAACAGAGAAGACCGGTGAATACACGGCTCGGCAATCCCCTGCCACCCATGCCGGCCCTTCTGGCGGCGCAAAAGATGACGCAGAAAGCAGCGCGTACAGGTTTTGACTGGTCGCAACATGAAGCAGTCATCGACCAGCTTGAAGAAGAAATCACAGAACTCAAAGAGGCTCTTGCGGCAAATGAGCGTGATCACGCTATCCACGAATTTGGCGACATCCTTCTGACCGTTGTCAACCTGGGACGGCAACTCGATATTGATGCTGAAACAACCCTGCAGCAGACAATGAACCGCTTCCGGTCGAGATTCATCCGTATGGAAGAGTTAATTGCAGCTGACCATCTCGATATTTATTCAATAGATCTGGATTGCATGAACGGTTACTGGCAGCAGGCAAAGAAAGATGAACAGGCAGATTGACAAAAAACCACTTAAAATCAGTGTGTTGTATACACTCTTGAACGTTTTCCACAAAAACTGTTGATAAAATGTTAAAAAGGTTGTGTATAAAATTATCGACGCTGTATCTATCGTAGGAAATGCCATTTTGCACAATTTTTAATCAAATTAAAATAACTTGTAAATTCAATGACTTATGCTACAAAGGTGACAAATGATAGCCAAAGATTAGAATAAGTTACCTTTCGAACCATATTTCTCAATTTAAGGTATTATTGTGTTTGTAAAGCTCTCTATCCTGTTTATAACCATCCCTATTTGTGAGATTTTCATCTTTCTCCAGGCGGGAGAAATCATTGGCCTGTGGCCGACGATCCTGACCGTTGTCCTGACCGGTCTCGCCGGTGCTTATCTGGCCCGGACCCAGGGTTTTGATCTGCTTCAGCGAATCGGGAAAAGCATGGATGCTGGCGAATTGCCGGCAAATGAACTTGTTGACGGAGTTTTTATCTTGTCAGGCGGGTTACTGTTATTAACGCCGGGCTTTCTGACCGACCTGTTGGGGTTCATCTGTCTTGCACCGATCAGTCGAATACCGTTGAAGCAGTTGCTGGTTGGCTGGTTTAAGAGAAAGGTTGAAAAGGGTGAGATCGTAATTGGCAGATACTAGTCAGGCGGCAAGCAGGGTGTAGGAATCTTCGACCAGAGCATCCATGTAGTCCTCTACATATATCGACTCAACAGTCGGGACCCGGTCAAAGGGATTGTCGGCGATCAGCGGTTGAATCAATTTCACCCCGGAGATGCCGCTACTCATGAATATGACACCGCACACCAATGGCAAACCGGCGTTGGCAAGGAAATGCAAAGCCAACCCCCGACTCCTGCCCCAGACCCGTTTCATCGAAGTCAGTCGATAAAACTCGTGGTCAGCCATAACCTGCAGCAGTGACAGCATGGCGACTACAAAAGAAAAAATTCCCATTGCGATGTAAGATTTCATACTAACCCCCACAACGGTTTTTTTTCATTCTATCAATTCATCGGGACAATTTCCAGAAACAAAACCATTCACTGTCGACTGCTATTCACCAATAATCTTCACCAACACCCTCTTTTTGCGATTCCCGTCAAATTCCCCGTAAAAGATCTGCTCCCAGGGGCCAAAATCGAGACACCCTTGACTGATCGCAACGACAACCTCACGCCCCATTACCGATCTTTTCAGGTGGGCATCACCATTATCTTCGCCGGTCAGGTTATGTTGGTATCTTGATAATGGCTGATGCGGAGCCAATTCTTCCAGCCATTTATCAAAATCGGCATGCAGACCGCTTTCATCATCATTGATAAAAACAGATGCTGTGATATGCATTGCATTGACAAGGCAAAACCCTTCATCTATGGAGCTTTCCCGGAGGCACTCTTTGACCTCAGGTGTAATATTGACAAAGCCCCGGCGCGACGGAATATCAAAACAGAGTTCTTTTCGAAATGATTTCATATCTTCCTCCATCCATTGTATAATGGGAATATATATGAATATGTCCGCGTCATCAACAAACGCCAAACGTATATATGCCATTATCTGCTGCCTGCTGACGACTCTGCTCATTACAGGGTGTGAGCGGGGACTGAACATGGATGGAGATGGGGACACCCGTGCCAAAATAATCTCCGAAAACCACGTCCGTACCGTTCTTGATACATACCAGAAATTTTCTTATCGATGGGACCAGATTGATGCAGGCGTCCCACCCTTGATGCTTGAGGAATTCCCGACCGACATCCATCTGATCCGCTCTACCGATAAAAAGAAAAAGTTTTTCTTTCTGTCGGTTCTGCCGCTGGCCCTGATGGGAAATAACGAAATCAGGCAGCATCGGAATGCTGTTGAGTACTACCTTGGTTTTATCGACCAGGGCAAGGAGCTCTCGCTACACCAACATGAAGAATTATTAAAGATACAGAGCTATTATAAAGTGGAAGGCGATATACTGCATGACCGCTCGGCACGCGAGCGCCTGCTTCGGCGCGTCGATACCATCCCCCCTTCCCTGACTCTCGCCCAGGCGGCTAACGAATCGGGCTGGGGCCTGTCTCGATTTGCCCAACAGGCCAACAATATCTTCGGGGAATGGACATTTACCCCCGGGACCGGCCTGGTGCCCAAAGGCCGACCCGAGGGCGAGATCTATGAAGTCAGACGATTTGACAGCCTGTATGCTTCGATCCGATCCTACCTGCGCAACCTGAATACGCATCGGGCCTATCGATCAATGCGGAGCGTCCGTCAAAGACTCCGCGACAACAACCTGCCATTAACCGGCTACACCCTGGCCGGAGAGATGCAATTCTATTCCACCCGCCGCGAAGCTTATGTCAGGGAGATCCGGGCGATAATCTCCACCAATCATCTGGAGAAGGTGAATAACGTAGCACTGCTCGAGCGGGCGGTGCCGGCGCCGGTTGAAGATGCGCCAAGGAAGAAGGGGTTGCTCAGTTCCGGAGACGGTCGACCAAACCCTTCAGAAACCTGAATCAAGACGGAACCAGGGTTGACTGAACCAGGCCCAGCCCCCTCCTTTTTTCAGAGGAGCGGTCAGAGTGTACTTGTTCCGCCGACCGGCCAGGGGTTTTTCCGCCCTGATGGCAACAACCCCCTCCTGATGATTAACAATTTCAATCAGCAGACGGTTATCCCCCTGGACGAAGCCCTGAAGTTGTCCCAGATCGTATTCGTCGGGCGCGATCCTGACTTTCAGAGTCGGCGGATCAACATCTAGCAAAACAGGGCTTGGCGGAGAGAGCACGGCAGCATTGAGCGCATGCATCGACGCTTTGCTGCGAAAGGATTGCAGGCTGGCAAAAGGACCACCCATCGGGAATCGGGGAAGAGCAAAAAGATCGCTTTCACTTGATATAACTCCTGACTGCTGGGCTACGGCAGCACTGAAACCGAGTGAACGGACCAGCTTGGCCAGGCGGGGAGAGTATTCGCCATAGGGGTAGGCAAAGATTCGTGGGCGTGATCCGAGTTCGCGCGCGAAGACTTCTTGCGCCCTGAGGATATCAGCCCTGACCCTCTCTTCCCATCCGGCTCGATCTTCACCGTCCTCCCGTTCAAGCAGATAATCATGGGTTGCGGTATGGTTGCCGATTTCGACACCCTCCGCCGACAATTTCCTTAACTGATCCCAGTCGAGGTACCCGGGACTGCCTACGCCATCGGTATTAACAAACAGGGTGACCGGAATCCTGTATTTCCGAATCAGGGGCATTGCATTTTCGAGGAAAGAATCGAAAGCATCATCGACCGTAATTGCCACAACCTGACCAGGCAGGCCTTCAGCTGTATGCAGAGAGTCGACAATTGCAGAAAGGGACACCACGGTCTGACCGCTCTTCTTCAGGTGTTCAAGATGGCTCGCAAACAAATCGGGGTCTATATTGGTAGAAGGATAGCGGCTTTCGCCAAACCGGTGATAGATGAACACATTGGCCTCTCCGGCATCAACAGCAGCGGGGTTGGCCAGCAAGGAGAGCAGGAGGATGAGAATAAACAGAACCGGGACCAGCAGGATTCTGACCGGTGAAAAATTCATATTGATTTCACCTTGCCGCGCAGGTAGCGCCGAATGGAGTTGCGAGCCTTTGGTGTCACTGCCCATTCAAGCCATTTCGGAAGGACCATAACTGTTTCTGCACGGGTAATATCGACCTGATCACCATCCATCAGTCGGGATTTCAAAAGCCTGGTTCTTCCGTTGATGCGGGCATTAACAGCGTGCAAACCGAGCTTTTCGTGAATATCGAAGGCAAAATCAAGAACGCAACTCCCTTCGGGAAGTACCCGCATATCGCCCAGGGGGGTATAGACCTGAATGGTTCTGGAGGCAAGCCGAAGAGATTCGGCATCAAAAGCAGTCTCACCTTCGAGCAGGGCATGCATCAGTTCGGCAAAGTTTTTCTTTCTGAACTCAAAACCCGGGGCCAGAACGCCCGAATCATTGAAGCGCGCCAGTTTGCGTGTCGTGATTTCGATCCGCACCCTCTCCTCACCCGCCTGAATTGTCGATTTCAATGACTGATAGCCATGCAGGGAGGGGACTGAAAGGTGATCACGGAGTTTGCCGGGAATCGGTGGATAGAGCCCGTGTATCAAGCCGAGAGCCATATACGCTTCCATCGTGTGATCAACCTGTATATCAAGCGTGTAAACAGCCTGTAATCCTCTTTTTATAGCGCGTGCTGCCGGAATCGTAAAAGCCCGCCAGCGGTTGTTGAGGGAAAAGGAAATTTTATGGTGATCAAGCGCGGAATGAATCTCGGCTCGCAACTTTCGTAAAAAAACCTTGGAACTCGACTTGATTTCCTTCAGCCCGTTATTGTAGCGTTTTGCCCGGGTTGGATAAAGAATATTGAGTGACAGGGATTCGAGTTCGGTCGAAACGTAACCCATCCCGAGATGCAGGGCCAGGGGGACATATATTTTACGTGTCTCTTCGGCAATCAGGGACTGTTTGGCTGCCGGCAAAGCCCCGATCGTCTGCAGATTGTCAACCCGGTCCCAGAATTTCAGACAGAGAACCCGGATGTCTTCAATGGCAACCAGTAACTGTTTCCGGTAGGTTTTTTCCTTGAGTACATTGCGGCTGAGATTTCTATCGGCAGCCTTGGTCAGACCGCTGACAAGCAGTGACACCTCACTGCCAAACTTTTCTTCTACATGGCTCAGGGTGACCGGGGTATCTTCGACGACATCATGAAGAAGAGCCGCAATAACGGACGGGAACCCCATCCAGTGCCGGGCCGCCAATAGTGCTACCCGCAATGGATGAAAAAAATATGGTTCTCCCGATTTGCGGAATTGATCGGCATGGGAGTCGCGACCTAACTCGATCGCCTTGTGGAAACTGTCGATACTGTGGTCGAACTCCGCTTCAGACATACCACCGCCGTGGTGCGTGACCAGCAACTCCAGGATATCATTGATCAGACGTTGCTCGAGGCGCTTATCGTATTTCCGGGGCGTATCCGGCAGTATTTCAGCGATCAGGGAATCAGCCATCGTTACCGTTTATCTTATTCCGCTAATGATTTGTCTTCAAGTAAAAGTATGCGTTTAGCCGGGGGGCCAGGTCATATCCCGGCCGCCGAGTAAATGAAAATGAATATGCCACACCATCTGGCCTCCGTCCGAATTACAGTTTACAACAACCCTGAAACCATCGTCGGCGAAACCGAGATCATGCGCTACCTTGCCGGCTACCTGGTAAACATGCCCGATCATATCATTGTCGGCCGTTGTCAAATCAAGAACCGTCCGGATGTGCTTGCGCGGGACGATTAACAGATGGGTCGGGGCCTGCGGATCAATGTCTTCGAAGACGAGGAGACGATCATCCTCAAAAACGATTTTGGCTGGAATTTCACCTTTAACGATTTTACAGAACAAGCATTCTTCTGACATTTCAGCTCCTTTTCTGTATACCGGAACAGTTAATCGGGCAGATAATATTCAGGATAATAGCAGACATTTGGTGAACAAGGCGATCCGAAACGATCGTGATGCGCCGCCATCGCCTTTTTTCGATAACTGCCAAAATCCTCTGCAGCGGCGGCCAGTTTTATGAAATCTTTGGCCAGTTGAATGTTTTTGATTTTTTGTCGGCCGGGGGCACCACGGCCGACAAGCTTGACGCCATGGATACCGGCCTGCTGCAAAGCCGGAACAGCACATAGCCCGCAGCCGTGCCGCCGATCGGTGAGTGACCAAGAACTCTGGTTCGCAATGATCCGGGCAAAGGCTTCCGGTACGTCTTCCCGCATGGGCTCAATGTCGTAGGGTATTTCGCAGGGCCAGGCCCGGTCGGGGCTTGAATGGTGAAAGGTGCAAAGGCCTTCAGTATTCGGGCATTTGCCGACCAGCATGAAGACATCAAACTCAATATCCGGGCACGATTGAACGATATCGGCAATTTCATTGACCGGAATATGGCGCGGAAGAATCATTCGGGACAGACCGGCAGAGGCATAGACACGGGCCGACAGGCTGTTGCCGATATGGGCCAGGGTGCTGGCTTGAAGTTCGACTTCCGGAAAACGCTTCCTGACGCTGCGCAACAGGGACAGATCGGCCAGGATCAGGCCATCGATGCCGGTTGAAACAGCGTCCGCCACATAATCGAGAAGATACGGTATCTGCTCGTCGGTGTAAAAGGGTGCATTCAAGGTCAGGTTGAAGCGGATTCCGGCGGTATGAGCCTGATCGATAATGCCGACCAACTCATCCCGTGAAGAGATCTGCGCCGTCGCAAACGTGCGCTGATTCAGCGAGGTCAGCAGGCTGAAGGTCGCCTCCCAGGCAGGTGTGACATAACCACCGTAGAGTTCATCGGCTCCTGCGGCAATCAGGGCACCGCATTCTGCCAGATTATCGACGGGCGAAATGATTTTCATCAGTCAATACTGTTCTTTCCAGATGTTTTCATGCCGGTAATTCCACCAATCCCCGGTGGCGGTAGTCATGAGCGTTTCGCCAACCACGACCAGGGTCAGCGCCGGCCGTTTATCCCGACTGTCGAGGTTAAAGTAATCCCGACCGGCTACCTTCTCAACAATATCATCCAGCCGGCCGACGACAACTTCTTCGCCGGGCAGGCAGAGTTTGTGCAGGATCGCTATTGGCACGTTTGATCGATAGCCATAGCGCAAATCAGCGACCAGATCACTCAGGGGGATATTATTCATGTAAATCAGCAGAGTCACCCCGGGCGCCGCAAGATTGCGAATCGATTCGGACCCATCGTCGCCGAGGGTACGTGGCGAAACAATCACTGCGCGGCTACTGACGTCGGGCAAATCAAGGGTTTTTCCGAGACAGGCCGAGGCGGCATTTGCCGTACCAACTCCCGGGACCACAACGGCTCGCCCGGCCAGCGCATCAACAAAAGGCTGAAATGGTGAATAAAAGGTTAGATCACCCGGCACCAGAAAACCGACGTCTCCCTGATCGAGCAATTCTTCGATCCGACCAAGCAGCTCTTCAAAAGTATATGTAAAAGGGATCTCGATCTTTTTGCCGAGCAGATGTTCGGCCATGGTCTCTTCATAAGGAGGCGGAACAAATACGGAATGACACGAAGCCAGAACCCGACTGGCCTGCAGGGTCAGCAGGTCGGGACTCCCCGGTCCGGCACCGATAAAATATACCTTGGACGATTTCATTCACACCTCAGAAAGATCAGGAATTCAACGTTTCCTTTCGGGCCGGTAACGGGGCTTTCAACAAGATCGACCACCTGACAGCCGATGGCGCAGCTGAACTCCCGGATACGTTGCTTGACCTGCTCATGCTGTTCCCGATTGCGAACCACCCCACCCTTGCCGACCTCCCCTCTGCCCACCTCGAATTGCGGTTTGATCAGGGCAATGATTTCAGCCGGACGCCGCAGCAGATCCAGGGTCGGCGGAAGGACCTTCTCAAGTGAAATAAATGATGCATCAATAACGGCAAGATCAGGCAGTTCATCAAGATCGCAGGGCTTGAGCTTGCGGATATTGGTTCGCTCGAGGTTGACAACCCTCGGATCACTCCGCAAAGACCAGGCAAGCTGACCGTAGCCAACATCAACGGCAAAAACCCTGGCGACCTTGTTCTGCAGCAGGCAGTCGGTGAAGCCGCCGGTTGATGCGCCAACATCGATAGCAGTTCTATTTTCTATATTTACCGGAAAAACCTCAAGTGCTTTCGCAAGCTTCAGACCGCCCCTTGAAACATAAGGGATATCTTCACCGCGCAGCCGAACAGCAGCTTCGGCTGACACTTTTGTGCCGGCTTTGTCGATAACCAGATCATTTACCAGAACCGAGCCGGCCAGAATCAGCGCCCTTGCTCTTTCGCGAGAAGATACGAGGCCCTTGTCAACGAGTAATTTATCGAGACGTTCTTTCACCTGTCAACACCTGGAGCACTGTTCAGCTCTCCTGATAAAAACCCTTCTTGCTCTCAAGCTCGCGGGCGTAGCGGGCAAGCAGGGCCCGGCGCGTCAGCATAAACAGAATCTTGCTCGGGTCATTGCGGTCAACGACCGGGATCTCTTCCAGCCCGCGGCTTGACATCAACTGGAGAGTCGTATTCATCGGATCGTCGGGAAATACCGTTATGACCTTCGGAGTTGCAATATCCTTGGCACAGACCAGTCCGGGGGGGATCTCTTCATCGAGAATCCTCCTGATATCGTTCACGGAAAAAATCCCGGTCAGATTTTCATCGGTATCAACAACCGGATAATAGGCCCCTTCGGCGACTGCAATCCGGTTAAGAATATCGGAGAGCGTCAGGTATTCTTCAATAACCAGTGGCTGATGACCCTGTTCGGCAAGGTCCGAAACCTTAATCCCTTCGAGGACGTCAACGACAAAGTCGCCTTTATGCGCCGGCGATTCGGAACGGCTGAGCACCTGATTCTCATAAATTGTATTACGGTGATGGATGATCATCGAAATAACACAAACGAGCATCAGGGGCGCCAGAAGTCCGTAATTACCCGTCAATTCACTGACCATGATCAACGTCGCAATCGGCGTATTGGAAACGCCGGCAAAAAAACCGGCCATGCCGACGAGAACATAACTGCGGGGATCGGCAACCATTGCCGGAAAAAACATTTCTGCGGTTGCTCCGAACGTGCCGCCAAGCAGAGCGCCAATAACCAGGCTCGGTGCGAAGACCCCACCCGATCCGCCGGATGGAATTGTCAGGCTGGTTGCGACGATCTTGGCAATAGCAATGGTCAGCATGACCCAGAGAGCAATCTTGCCGTACAGCGCGGCCTGCACCCACCCGTAGCCGGACCCGAGCACCTGGGGCACAAAAAACGCCAGAACACCGAGGGCCAATCCGCCGATGGCCGGGCGGAACATGGGAGAAACCGGAAGCAAGGCAAACAGGTCACGCATCTTGTAGAAAAACCGGACGTAGAATACGCCCAAAAGGGCACAGAAGATCCCGAGAGCAAGGTACAGAATCAATTCGCGCGGTTGTTCAAAGGCGAATAAAGGGGTGTCGAGCAACGGCTCCCATCCGGTCACGGCGCCAAACATCGAATAAGCGACAATAGACGCAATAATCGAGGGGATCAAGGCTTCGTGCTCGAAATCGGTCTCCCGGTAAAGAACCTCTACAGCAAACAGCGCCCCGGCCAGTGGAGCCCGGAAAGTCGCGCCGACCCCTGCCGCGATCCCCGCCAAGAGCAATATCCTTCTATCGGCGGCAGAAAGGCCAAGCTTGGCGCCAATCCATGAACCGATCCCGGCGCCGATCTGGGCAATCGGTCCTTCACGGCCGGCCGATCCACCCGTACCGATTGTCGCGACCGAAGCCAGGGCCTTGATCCAGGGAACTCGGGCCCGGATATGACCTCCCTTTCGGTGAAAAGAGTCGATTGCCGCATCGGTGCCATGACCTTCGGCCTCGGGAGCAAACTTGTAGACGAGATATCCGGAGACCAGACCGCCGAGGGCCGGTAGCAGAAACAGAACCCAGCGATGATGCATGGCAAGTGTATCAATGTAGGAAATATCACCCACTGCAACCGGACCATGTGCTGAGGGAGGGTTGTATCCGGCAAGACCACCGAGCAACAATGCATCGACACTGTTGGCAGCAAAATAGAAGGCGACAGCACCGAGGCCACCGAGCAATCCGACTACAGAGCTCAGAACCAGGTAGCGCCCCTTGGCATGATTGGCCAGATCAATCAGAAACTTCGGGATGTACTTGCGTGCATTCAACAGCAGATCTTTTAAATTTCAGGGGTTTTCAGATTGGTGACAAGCTCAAACTAGTCAACTGAGGCAATGGTGTCAAGCACAGAATGCACGAGTATCGATAAGAATCGAATGCAAAGGAAATCACATTTTTTCAACTGGTTATCGCTCAATCGATCAGGTCAGGAAGCAGATGTATCTGCGAGAACATTTTTGACCGATGAAGAGATGACCTGCCAGAGGTTTTCACGATCCCGTTTGTCGAGATCGGTAAATTTTATGCCGATATCGACTGCCGGGTTTTCTTTACCAGAAGCACCTTTGATCCAGGCGATCTTTCCGCTTAATGAAAAAGGAACCCCATGACCCGGCAACAAAAACTCGGTTGTGATAATACTGCCGACAGCAGGGATGATATAGATGTTATCCGTTTCGATACAGGCACCGACCATACTCAGATTAACAAGCCAGCCCGATTGAAGTTTGCCATCGAACCGTAAACGAACGGGAACCGACAGGGCAAACTGCAGGCGATAATTCCCCCTGGCCCCGGCCATCATTTCTTTTAGAATCTCTATGAACTGGTCGGTGCTTTTCCTGCCGGGATCTGAAGGGTCAACGCCCACCGACATCAGGGATTTTTCCTCAACGATGTCTGCCAGGAGTTTTTTGTAACGGAAAATGCGTTTGAGCAGTTCATCCCGGCTGATCGTCATGCCACGGGCCGAAATCAGAACATTACGGACCGGGACATCCTTGTTGCAGTGGCTGCAGTACATTTCATCAATCTCTGCCAGCAGTGAAGAGAAGATCAATTCATGACAATTCGGGCAAAGCATTTTCAGCAAAACAAAACCTCCGGACACGCTGAAACGCGATGAGACGACTAGTATTAATTTAACCTATTATCCGGATGATGCAAAAAAAGAAGAGAGAAACTAGGCAAGAGGGAGTGATACCCGCACCTCAACTCCGCCGGTCAAAGACTTTAACTGGGCAAAAGTGATCGCGACAGCAGAATGACTGTTGCCGCAGGCCGGATAGACCTGATAAAAACGGCCCAGGGAATAATCAAGCAGCACCGGCAAACCGGAAGGCAGCAGAAACGGCGAGACGCCGCCTGGTGTAAATCCGGTGTGGCGCTTAACCTCATCAGCCGCCGGCAATCTCACCTTGCCGCTCAGCCCGGTCGCTTTCTTCAGTAGTGAGCTGTTGACCTTCATGTCTCCCGATGTGACGACAAGGACCGGTGCGTCGCCGACCAGAAGCAGGATGCTTTTGGCGATTTCAGCAATGGTGCAGTCGACCGCCGCCGCTGCCGTTTCAGCACTCGGTATTGGCGCGTCGAATTCGAGGAGAGTCAGGCCCTGCGCCGACAAAAAATCTTTTATCTCAATAAAATCAGCCATCCTGACGACCGGTTTGATGAAATTTTATAAGTTTCTTCCAGGCGGCTTCTATCTGTTTCGCTTCGAGTCCGGTTTCCGCCAGAGACTGGCTCCAGCTCTTCTTCCCGGTCCGGACCGCTTTAAAGATAATTGACGGTTCCTCGGCGAGAAGGAGAGAAATAAATATGGAAAGAATCTGTTCCTTGCGGCTTGCACCTGCCAGCTCCAATCCGGCCAGGGTCTCATCCCTGATGCCGAGTTGTGTCTGCATCACTGAACGATAGGCGCCAGCAGCCAGCCGCTCAAGGCTATCTGGACTGGTCAGTGCCATTATGAATGGTTTATCCAGACGCGTCGAAGATTGAACGAGAGTCGAAATAAATCCAGGCCTTAAATTTGCGTTGGTGTATAATTCGATCATCTCCGACGTATCGAGACCGGTCCTGTCTGAAAGGTAGTAGACAACCCAGAGGAGGTCGGCATCAGCGCCCCCCATCTTGGCCCTGACGATCGTACTTTTTTCGATGTTTAAAGCGGCAGAGAGCAATGAATTCTGGGTTGTCGCGAGAAAGTATGCATCTGCAGCGGTTGGGAGTTGGGGATCAAAGGTTCGGTCCTGGAAGCAATGGCAATTAACGGCATGGGATTTACTCGCCGCAACAGTAACCAAAAGTATCAGTAGAAGAAGTAGCCTTTTCATGACATCCTAAACGAAAAATCCCCCGACGATTGCGTCGGGGGATTTTTTTATCTGGAGCGGGAAACGGGATTCGAACCCGCGACTTCGACCTTGGCAAGGTCGCACTCTACCACTGAGTTATTCCCGCTCAAATCAGGTGCTCCCGAGCGGAGCGACGATATAAATAACAAAAGGTTCAGACCAAGTCAACAGAAAAACTCGATAAAATCAACCACTCTTCTTTCCTGTAAAAACCTTGGCAAATTTAACCAGATATTCACCACCGGACCAGAGGGTCAAGGCAAATGCGATATAGAAATAGAATATTCCCATGTTGTGCATGTTGACATGAAAGATCTCCCACTCAATCCCGAAAAACCAGTAGTACTCGTAATGGAGCAGCAACCCGGGAATAGCAACCATCTGGAAAATCGTTTTGTATTTACCGAGATCGCTCGCATCAATCACAATCCCCTCTGAAGAGGCAATCGAGCGAAGCCCGGTTATGACCATTTCGCGCGCCAGAATCAAAAAAACCATCCAGGCCGGCACCCGTCCATCCGGGATGAGCATGATCAGGGCGGCCATGACGATCAGTTTGTCGGCCAATGGGTCAAGGAATTTACCGAGAACGGAAACGACATCCCATTTACGGGCCAGCCAGCCATCGACAGCATCGGTAACTGCGGCAACCCCGAAAATGGCGGCTGCCCACATGCAGGCCGGTTTGCTGTCGAAAAAAAGCAGCCCTACAAATACAGGAACAGCCGCTATCCTGCCTACGGTCAGCAGATTCGGAAGGTTCCAGGTCCCTTCACGAAGGTTCATAGAACCGCACCCCTGTTCTGCCGATAAACGTCAAGGTAGTGCTTAACTTTATCAACATAACGGATGGTTTCGGTATACGGAGGGATACCGCCATAGTTGCGAACTGCGGTCGGGCCGGCATTATAGGCGGCAAGCGCCAGATCAAGGTTGCCCTTGAACTGGTCGAGCATCATTCTGAGGTAGCGGCTTCCGCCGCGGATATTATCTTCAGGGTCGAGTGGATCTTTGACTTTCAACATTTGTGCGGTTGTCGGAATCAACTGCATCATGCCGAGGGCCCCTTTTCGTGACACCGCATTCGGATTGAAATCACTTTCGACCTTGATAACGGCATTGACCAGCGCTTTATCGAGGCGATAGAAATCGGCGTAACGCTGAATCACATCCTGCACGGAAAGTTTGCGGCCATTCTCTTTCTGGTAAAGCTTGTAGTGGTTTCGGGTTGGTGTGTTGGTGAAATGGATAACGCCGTTATTATCGACGTATTTATAAATATCGGCAAAACCGGCTGACGGCAGCAGGAGCAGAAAAAGTGCCAATATTATGATCTGTTTAAAACCGGCCATTGCCCTCTTCCGGAACCCAGGATAGTGAAATCACAAAATACAACTTCGTATAGTAACTGATCTCTTTCGACATTTCAAGTAGTTACATCTGTTTCGCTTGACAGGGGTCGACCGTGAGATAATAATGAAAAAAATCTGACATGCTTGACCTGATACATTTCAACCGGAATGAATAATCAATGAAAAGAACATCAGACTTTCTGGTCATCGGTAGTGGCATCGCCGGTCTCTCTTATGCGCTCAAGGTTGCCGAGCATGGAACCGTCTCGATCGTTACCAAGCGCAATATTTCCGAAACCGCCACTAATCTGGCTCAGGGCGGGATCGCCGCGGTCATCGCAAAGGATGATTCATTCGATTCGCATATTGAAGATACGATGAAAGCCGGTGCCTGGCTTTCTGATCAGGATATTGTCCGGATGGTTGTCGAGAGCGGTCCGCAGGCGATTGACAATCTGATTCAATGGGGTGTGAAATTTTCCAGAAATGACAATGAAGAATATGATCTGACCCGCGAGGGTGGCCACAGCCAGCGGCGAATCCTGCACGCCAAGGATATGACCGGTCAGGAAATCGAACGGGCCCTGATTGCTGCGGCTGAAGCCCATAGCAATATCAGTTTTTATGAAAACCATATCGGTATTGACCTGATCACCGAAGCGAAAAACAAGAATCGTCAGGTCGTACCGGATCGCAGTCTCGGTGCCTACGTCCTCGATATCAGTTCCGGCGAAGTGATTACCTTCGGCGCCAGGTTTACGGTTCTTGCGACCGGCGGTGCCGGCAAGGTCTATCTCTATACCGGTAATCCCGATGTCGCAACCGGCGACGGGGTTGCCATGGCTTACAGGGCGGGCGCTACCGTTGCCAACATGGAGTTCATGCAGTTTCACCCGACGACTCTTTATCACCCGCTGGCCAAATCCTTTCTGATTTCCGAAGCGGTCCGGGGGGAAGGAGCCATTCTTAAAAGAAGTGATGGCACAGCTTTCATGGATCAATATCATGAGCTCAAAGACCTCGCTCCCCGGGATATTGTCGCACGGGCGATTGATAATGAGATGAAGATCCATGGCGACGATTGTGTCTTCCTCGACATGACACACAAAGAGCCCGAATTCATCAGAGATCGCTTTCCGAATATTTACGAAACCTGCCTCGGCTACGGAATTGATATAACCTCTGAACCGATTCCGGTTGTCCCGGCAGCCCACTACCTCTGCGGCGGCGTCGTCGTCGATTCCTGGGGTGAAACAGACATAAAGAATCTCTTTGCCATTGGTGAAGTCTCCTGTACCGGCCTGCACGGGGCCAATCGCCTTGCCAGCAACAGCCTCCTCGAAGGGGTTGTTTACGGTGATCGCGCCGCGCAACGCAGCCGTGAACTGATGGCTGTTGAACAACACCCCTTCCCGCCGATCAAGCCATGGGATACCGGCAGTGCAACCGACAGTGACGAAGAAGTCGTTGTTGCCCACAACTGGGATGAAATCAGGCGGTGCATGTGGAACTATGTCGGCATCGTGCGCTCCAACAAGCGTCTGGTGCGGGCCTTGCGCAGAATCCAGATGATCCAGGAAGAGATTGCCGATTACTACTGGGATTTCATTATTACCTCAGATCTCATCGAACTGCGCAATATCGCCACCGTTGCCGAAATGATTATCCGCTGCGCCCTCGAAAGAAAAGAGAGCCGGGGTCTGCATTATACGATCGATTATCCCGACACCGATGACGTTAACTGGAAAAAGAATACAATCGTCAGTAAAAAGTTTTAGGAGACTGTTTTGGATATTTCCGATTTTCGTAATGAAATTGACCGGCTCGATCGCGAACTTCTCCGGATCTTCAATGAGCGCGCTGCCCTGGCCCTGAAGATCGGGGAAATCAAGAAGACCCTTGACCTTCCGGTCTACGATCCGACCCGGGAAAAGAGGATTTTTGCGGAAATGACCAGGGACAACCCCGGCCCGTTGGCGGACGATGCCATCGTCCGCCTTTTTGAACGTGTCATCGATGAATCACGCAGTCTCGAGCGCATTCGTACGAAAGGGAAATAAAGATGCTTATTGTCATGAAAAAAACCGCCAACGATGAGCAGCTGCAGAACGTCAAACAATATCTCGTCGACAACGACTTCGATTTCCATCAATCGACCGGCGCCAACCGCACCATCCTCGGTGTGATCGGTGACACCGATACGATCACTCCGGATCAACTGAAGGGGATTCCGGGAGTTCTCGAGGTCTTCAAGATACCGAAAGAGGATTAATTCATCGGCACCAGCGCATACCCTTTGGCCTGATAACCGACCAGGCTGATCAGGCTGTTACCGACCAGGGTCAGGTCATCATCGAGATCCTTTCTCTCGATCTCGAAAATACCGGCGGCAACGTTACACGCCTCGAGCGTCATTCCGCCTGAGCGCATTTTTGCCAGCCGTGTTCTTACCTCTTTGAGGATCGCTTTTTCGGCAACATTCTTGACTTCCGGTTTTTTAGTCAAAAGCGGCAAGGTGCCGCCGCGGAAAGAGATTATAAAGTCAGGCTCAACGCCCTGCCCCATCATCCCTTGCTCCGTCTGTTCGATCACCTTGAGGATAAACAGCAGCGTTTTCGGATTGTCCGTACGCACGTCGAAGATCGCCCTGCCGGTCGTCATGCCTTCAAGTGCCGCCGCATCGTCAGGTGCAACGACAGCGGCGAACAGGGATGTATGGGAAAAGACAATTAACAAGACAAACAAAGAAATAATTATTGATCGCAACATATCGACCTCCTGTTCATTATTTGCCTATTATACAGCCTGAAACGTCACTGTGCAGAATTCTGGACTTAAATTCTGAAGAAACGGTTGTGAGTGTCTTGCATATATACTAAAATCGCCAACTCGTTGTTTTGCATAAACTGAAGTAGTAATCAACCGATGAGCGTTGATGATAAAAAGATCATTTACAGCATGATGAAGGTTTCAAAGAATTATGACAAGAAGCCGGTTATCAAGGATATTTCCCTCTCCTACTTTTACGGGGCCAAGATCGGCGTCCTCGGGCTCAACGGTTCAGGTAAATCGTCGCTGCTACGGATCATGGCCGGTGTTGACAAGGAATTTAATGGCGAAGCGGTACTCTCGGCCGGCTATTCCGTCGGCTATCTTGAACAGGAACCGTTACTCAACGAGGAGCGGACCGTGCTCGAGGTCGTCCAGGAGGGTGCCCAGGAGACCGTTGATCTGCTCAAGGAATTCGAAGAGATCAACAATGCTTTCGCCGACCCCGATGCCGATATGGACAAACTGATCGAGCGCCAGGCCAAGGTTCAGGAAAAGCTTGACCACCTTGATGCCTGGGATCTTGATTCACGGCTCGAACAGGCCATGGATGCGCTCCGCTGCCCGGCCGGTGATACGCCGGTCAAGGTTCTGTCCGGCGGCGAAAAACGCCGGGTCGCTCTCTGCCGCCTGCTGTTACAGAAACCGGACATCCTGCTACTCGATGAACCGACCAACCATCTCGATGCTGAAACCGTTGCCTGGCTCTAGCAGCACCTGCAACGTTACGAAGGGACGATCATTGCCGTCACCCATGACCGTTACTTTCTTGATAATGTTGCCGGCTGGATTCTCGAGCTCGACCGCGGCCACGGCATCCCCTGGAAAGGGAACTACTCATCCTGGCTTGAGCAGAAACAGGAACGGTTGCGCCGCGAAGAGAAAGCCGAGGGAGCCCGTCAGAAAACCCTGCAGCGCGAACTCGACTGGATCCGGATGTCTCCCAAGGGGCGCCATGCCAAGAGTCAGGCCCGGATCAATGCTTACGAGGACCTGCTCAAGCAGGAAGCAGACAAGCAGGCAAGCAGCCTCGAGCTCTATATTCCGCCGGGACCGCGGCTCGGCAATGTTGTTATTGAGGCCGATAGCGTCACCAAGGCTTATGGCGACAAGCTTCTGTACGAAAACATGTCATTCCGGCTGCCGCCGGGCGGGATCGTCGGCATCATCGGCCCGAACGGTGCCGGCAAGACGACTCTGTTCAGGATGATCACCGGCCAGGAAGAAGCCGATGCCGGTGAATTCAAAATCGGTGAAACGGTTGAACTCGCCTACGTCGATCAGGGCCGGGAACTCGACGCCGGCAAATCGATCTGGGAAGAGATCACCGATGGCCAGGAGCAGATCGAACTCGGTGATCAGCTCGTCAATTCGCGCGGTTACGTCTCGCGCTTCAACTTCTCCGGCAGCGATCAGCAGAAGAAAGTCAATATGCTCTCCGGCGGCGAACGGAACCGGGTGCATCTCGCCAAGATGCTCAAGCAAGGCGCCAACGTCATCCTGCTCGATGAACCGACCAACGACCTCGATGTCAACACCATGCGCGCCCTCGAAGAAGCTCTTGAGAACTTCGCCGGCTGCGCAGTGGTCATCAGCCATGATCGCTGGTTCCTCGATCGCATCGCCACCCATATCCTCGCCTTCGAAGGCGACAGCGAAGTGACTTTTTTCGAAGGGAACTGGACCGAGTATGAAGAGGACCGCAAGAAGCGCCTGGGGGCCGCGGCCGAGCAGCCACATCGGATCAAGTACCGGCAGTTGACAAGGTAACAGGTTGGCCGTGATCAGTATCTGGTTAGCAGTTTAGAATTGCAAAATAAAAAAGGACGGGTATCTTGTCCTTTTTTGGTTCTTCGCAGATTAGAGTGAATACAACGTTAGACTCCTACTTCAGCTGGCACAGGACAGGCAAGAAAAGTCAGGATTCGGTCGTTTAATACCGGCGGGCTTGATTTTTCGGACGGGACACTGACCTAAATACAGAATACAGTAGAATTGCGCGGTCGCGGCCGCGCACTCCGCCATACTCTTTTATTGAGCCATAAAAGAGTATGCAGAAAACGGCTCCCTTGCAGGGGGCTTTTTTGTCCGGTCTG
>PKUH01000102.1 GCA_002869615.1 Desulfuromonas sp.
CATCCCTTCACCCTGCAGGATGTCGTCGGTATAGCCGCTGATAAAGAAGGCTTTGACCTCAGGATTGTGTTTTTTTATTTCGACCAAAGCTTCCTTGCCATTCAACTTCGGCATGATCACGTCAAGGATCACCAGATCGATCCGGCTGCGGTTTTCAGTAAACGTTTTGACTGCATCGAGGCCATTCACAGCCAGAATGACTTCGTAACCGGCATCCGCAATCAGTTCCTTGAGCAACAGCCGTACATTATCATCGTCCTCCGCGACAAGGATGGTGGCATTCCCCTCGACAAAAGCAAGAGGTCCATGGTCCTCGCTCGGGAGGGAAACCATTTTTTCCGTAAAAGGAAAATATACGGTAAACGTGGTTCCTGCATTCGGGGTGCTATCGCATGTGATAAAGCCTTTATGCTGTTTGATGATCCCGTAGACAACCGACAGGCCGAGGCCGGTCCCCTGGCCGGTCTCCTTGGTCGAAAAAAAGGGTTCATAAATCTTTGTCATCGTCTCCTTATCCATTCCGCAGCCGTTATCTTCAACCCTTAAAATGGCGTATGAGCCCGGCGTTCCGAACCCCTTATCCTGGATAAAATCTTGACCGATATCTTCCTTTTCAACACTTAGACACACCCGACCGTGGCCGGAAATGGCCTGGCCAGCGTTGATCACCAGATTCATGATCACCTGCTCAAGCTGTGACCGGTCAGCTTCAATGATAAATGCCTCGTCTGGCAAAGAGATCTCGAGTTCTATGTTCTCGGGCGCCATTTTTCGCACCAGATTCCGCAGACTGCTGACGACATCACTGAGGATTACCGGCTCCACCTCGATGATCTGATTGCGACTGAAGGTCAGCAAGCGCTGCGTCAGCGATGAGGCCCGTTCAGCAGCCTGCATGATATTGTCAATTGAATTACGCTGAGGATGGTCCGGAGCAATCTTCATCTGCATCAACGTGCCGTGGCCGACAATGACTGAAAGAATGTTATTGAAATCATGAGCAATACCGCCGGTCAGGGTGCCGATCGCCTCCATTTTTTGCGCCTGTCGTAATTGCTGTTCCAACTGTGTTCTTTCGGTAACATCGTTGTAAACCAGGATAACCGAAGTCACCTGACCGCTCTCGTCCATGAGCGGGTAGGCGCGGTTTTCGTGATAGAACTTCCTGCCCACACCATCGAAATGCTCGCGAATAACCATCTCCTCATTGCCGGTTTCGAAAGCTTTCTTGGAGGGGCATACAAATCCTTCGTGATGACAGGGGCGGGATAATCCGTGAATCACTTCGAAGCATCGTTTTTCGGTCATATCCACACCAGGCTGACCAAACATTTTGCGATAGGACTTGTTGGTGGTAATGATTTTATAGTCACTGTCGACAACAGACATCCCCTCGCCCATGCTCTCAAAGACATTGTTCAGTAAAGATTCGGTTTTTCTTTTTTTCGAGATATCACGAATCATCCCGATATTGGCGACGACACTGCCATCGGCGCCGGTCATCTTCAGAGGATATAACTCAGCCGGGAACACTTCGCCATTTTTGCGGCGGAAAAAGGTCTCGACCACCCGCCAGATCGTCGTATCATGTTCATCGAAGAAAACTTTCCCCATGGTTGAAAATTTCTCGTAGTCGGCATACAGAATCTCTGTCTTTTGGCCAACGACCTCCTCCAGTTCATAACCGAAAACAGTCCTCAAGGCGGGCTGATTGATATCGACGATCTTCCGGTCCAGATCGGCGATCACAATGACATCGCGGATGCTGTTGAAGAGGTTGAGATAGTTGATCTCCTGCTTGTCGAGCTCCGCCCTCGCCTCTTCGAGATCCTTGATCTGGCGCTTCAGCTGGCTGGTCACGACCTCGTTGTATTTCTCGAAAAAGAATCTGTCCTCCTCGAGAAGTTCCCGGTTGGGCTTTATTTTGCCCGGTTCGATATTTTTCAGAACAGTCTCGATATGTTGACAGAAAGCCTCGGCTTCTTTCGGTTTAACGATAAAGGCAGTCACCCCGAGATCGCGGGCCAGCTTCGCTTCTTTTGGCGTGGTGTAAACACCGGTGTAAAAAATGAACGGGACATCAGCCAGCAACTCATGCCGCCGTACTTCCCTGAGAAATTCGTAGCCGTCCATTTCCTGCATCAGGATATCGGAGACGATCACATCCGGTCGGTCGGCGGCCGCAACGCTCAACCCCTCAAGGCCGTCAGAGGCCTCGGTTACATCCCATCCCGCATCTTCGAGATAGGTTCGCAGAATAGACCGGTTTTCCTGCTGATCATCAACAACCAGAATTTTCATTGACCACCCTTTCATTTAATTCAAAAATCCGTAAGATTTCCATTCAATTCGGCACTTCCGATTGCAGATCAGCCGGAGTGGAACAATCATCTGAATTCCATCGGGGTAGCAACAGGGAAAAACGGCTCCCCTCCTCCGGCTTGCTCTCAACATCGATACGCCCCCCAAGCATTTCAGTCACCAATTTATGCACCAGGAAGAGACCGAGACCGGCCCCCTCGACATCGCCTTTGAGGTGTGAATCAATCCGCGAAAATGGCGTGAAAATGTCCGGTATATCCTCTTCCGCAATACCGATGCCGGTATCCTCAACCACGATTTCAACCAGAGACTTGCCGTCTCCTTCATCAAACGTTCTTGCCCGGATTGCGATGGCTCCCTCCTCGGTATACTTGATCGCATTATTGACCAGGTTGTGCAGACACTGGATCAGCCGTTGCCGATCGGAAAACATGACGATATCCGGCACGTCGACCGTCAAATCCAGATTTTTTTGCGAAATCGGCTCACGACTGATATCCAAAACCTCGTTGATCACATCACCGACAAGAAATTCCTCGTTTGAACAGGCCATCCTTCCGGTCTCGACTTGCGAAACATCCATGATGTTATTGATCAATGTCAAAAGGTACTTCCCGGAGCGTAAAATCGAACTGGTCTGCGCTTCCTGTTTCTCATTCAGAGAGCCCGAGATCGAGCGTAAAAGAATACTGGAAAAACCGATAATCGCATTGAGAGGAGATCTGAGCTCATGACTGGC
>PKUH01000103.1 GCA_002869615.1 Desulfuromonas sp.
CGAAGGTGCCGCAGACCCCCGACTACATGGTCGGGGTGATCAACCTGCGCGGCAGCGTGGTGCCGGTGATCAACATGCGGTTGAAGTTCGGCATGGAGGGTATTGAAAAGACCCGTGATTCGTGCATCGTCGTGGTCGAGGTCGATGTCGACGGCGAGCCGATTACGGTCGGGGCGCTGGCCGACTCGGTCAAGGAGGTCATGGATATGAACGACAGCCAGATCGAGCCGCCGCCGAAGATCGGGACCAGGCTGAATACCGAGTTCATCAAGGGGATGGGCAACTTCGGCGACAAGTTCGTCATCATCCTCGATATTAACCGGGTGTTCTCGGCCGATGATCTCGAATTCGCCCGGGAGATCAGCGAGGAAACAGAAGAAGCGATCGCTTCATGATGTAATTGTTATTTAATTTGCCTGCAAGAGGAGTCCATTAAGCTCGACCTCCCCAACCGCTCCTTTTGCAGGCAATCTTTTTATAAAAAAACAGTGACAGGTACAACCTGTTTCAGATAACTTGAAGGTAAGAATCGATCCGGCTTTTGTAAAATGTAAGCTGGATTTTATTTTGCTTGTCCAGCGTCTATCCAAGAGGAACCTTTAACCTTTTTTCTTTATTATGGCTGTCGATACCCCCGTCTACATGACCCCCGCCTGTGCCGAGCAGATGCGGGCCGAACTCAAGGATCTGCTCTACGTCAAGCGGCCGGAAACGGTCAAGCGGGTCTCCGATGCCGCCGCCGAGGGGGATCGTTCCGAGAACGCCGAGTATATCTACGGCAAGCGCCACCTGCGCAAGATCGATTCGCGGATCCAGTTTCTGACCAAGCGGATTGAAAATGCCGAGATCGTTGATCCGGTCGAGCAGGGCCGGAATGCCGCCGGCCGGGTGGTGTTCGGGGCGACGGTGACGGTCGAAGATGAAGAGGGCGAAGAGAAGGTCTATTCGATCGTCGGCGAAGATGAATACAACGGCGCCAAAGGTCTGGTCAGCTGGAAATCACCGATCGGCAAGGCGTTGATGAAGAAGGAAGAAGGGGATGTGGTTGTGGTCAAGACCCCGGCCGGGCCCAGGGAGATCGAGATCGTAGCGGTTGAATACAAACCGATAGAAGGGGTCGCGATCACCAGTCATTTTTAGCTTGGATGATAGACGTATTCAGTAGAACCGTCGTCTGATAACACCAGTTGGAGGTTGCAATGAAATTCAATTCAAAATCTTACCAGAGTATTATTCCGGTCTCCGATCTGAAGATTAACCCATGACGGGTTATCAACCAGTTTGATAAATCAAACATGCCGGTCCTTCTCACTAGTCAAAACCGCGGAGTGGCGGTGGTCCAGTCTTTGAGGGGTTTTGAGATCAAGGCCGAACAGGCATCCTTTCTCAAGGCAGTCGTTATGGGGATGATGGACGTTGAACAAGGTCACACCCACAGTCTGGAAGAAGCCAAAGAACGATTCGGACTATAATCTGAAGCTGTTATGCAGCGAGCGCCTGTTAAATATGTCGCCATAGATCTGTCTTTTCCGACTCCGATCGCCTGTCCTGCATTATCTTGTACTGAGCTCGCCGAAGTAGCCTGAAGGGAGTCTATTCGCGCATAAAAAAAGCCCCGACATCCGCCGGGGCTTCCTGCTTTTAACTTAAAACTTACAGCTTACAGCTTAAAACTGATGACTGATCACTGTCAACTGATCTTATTTGCTCTTCTCAATCATATACTCGACCGCTTCTTCGACCTCTTCGTCGGTCAGCTTCATGTTGCCGCCCTTCGGAGGCATTTTACCGATACCTTTGATTGCGTTTTCGACCATGTGGTCCTTACCATCTTTAATATGGCCGGCCCAGACAGCCTTGTCGCCGGTCTTCGGGGCGCCCATGACGCCGGAGTTGTGGCAGGCGCCGCAGCTTTTATTGTAAACCGCTTCGCCTACGTCATCGCTGGCGATGCCGGTACCGGCCAACAGAGTGGCACCGAGGAAGAGGGTGAGGATCATGGTGGTGATAATTGTACGCATGGCAGCTCCTTTATAGTGTGAGTTTATCTTTATAATTTAACAGAATTCTGGTGAATTGCGATACCCGGCATTCAAAGTTTTTAGCTTATCTTTTAAGACTGGAGTATTTAATTCAATGTCACTGATTACTGGAGTTCCTCCCGAACATACCGTTTCACGTATTCCAGGCTCTTCGCGGTGGTTTTGATCAGCCAGAAGACGGCGACTGCGCCGCAGAGCAGGATCAAGAAAAGCAGCTCCGGGAAAATGAACGAAAGCACCAGGGTTAAGGTCGCGATGATGGCCACTCCCCAGTTGCCGCGCCGTTGCAGTTTTTCCTGGAGAGTCTGCGCATCATCAGGAGTGTTGATGCCCATTTTCTGAAAGGATTCGCGTAAACCTTCGTATTCTCTTTCGTACTTGGACGCCATGCGTCCGAATGGATCGTTGAGATTCATGGTTTCATTTCTGTTGAGGTTTGAGTTGATTTCTGCTTATGTCATCAAGCGGAGCAAGGCTAACATATATTACTGAAGGGCTAAATGGAAATGTTGTGGATTTGGTGATGCTTGTCTGAGTCTGCGCCCTGCCAAATGTTATCTACATATTGACTCTACCTTTGCAATTTGCGCTGAAACCCTGTACTTTGGTTGCGTCGTTTTTTTGATGTGATTTGTTAAGCAGGGTTTGGATATGCGAGTAGTTGGAGGGGAAAACGAGATAATTTGATCCGTCTGTGCCGGAGTGTGGCCAGACGGTTTTTGTGTTTATGGATTGTCGTTTGGAATTGTCAAATGTTGAGATCTGACCCCATGTATATTTGCACCGCTCAAGGGTCCGTTCAGGGCGACGGTGCTCTTTACTGCAATTGCATGACCACGAGGGATAACAATGCTTCTAAAACTTCTGCTTTCGCTTCTGTCCGGCATCGGCGGTCACTACCTCAACCGGCGCTGGGACAAGGCGCTCTTTTTCTTCAGCCTGTTCGCGCTCTACCCCGTCGGGGTTTATTTCTTCTTTTACCGGGCGCTGACCGAGGGGAATTATCAAGGGATCGATGCGTTGCAGAGGCATTTCAGTCTGCTGTTCGGCGGCGGAGTCGTCTTGATCTGGCTGGTCAGCCTGCTGGTGACCCGCTACGACGCTGCCAAGGCTAAGAACGGCAACCTGCCGCGCTGGACCTTGACCGGTGTTGTCGGCGCCCTGTTTACCTCGCTTTTGACCGCCGCCTATCTCACCGGCAGCGTCCTGCTGCTGGTCAACAGCTTTAACTTGACAGGGACGTCGGATGAATCGACCACCCAAAACGAGAATAGAGTTTATTCCAGGGATCTTTTTTACAGCCATCTCTACATGGGCGGCAGTTCCGGCAGCAGCTTTAACCATCCTCATCCGCCGACTGGCGATGGTCTGCTCAAGGGGCGCATTACTTTTGATGGCGAACCGGCTGTTGGCGTCCGGCTCAGCCTTGATCTCAATGATCAGTACCGGGCCGGTGACTTGGTGACCGATAGCGACGGATTTTTTTCGGTGCCGTTAAAAACCGGCACCTGGTTTATCAACAGTATCCAGACCAGCAGCTGGTCCGGCAAACCCCCTGAGGGCGACTTTTCTCTCTTTTACGAGGGCCAGGCCAGGCTTGAAGGGGAGACGTTCGACCGCTACGGTCATCTCGCCGGCAGCGGTTACCGGGTCGTCGTGAGCGAAAATGCGGCCAAGCCGCAGGTCGAGATCCGGATCGGCCGGAACATCAGCATGACGTGGCCCGACCAGAATGCTGAAAAGAGCGAAGCAACCCTCGAAGATGTGATCCGCTGGCAGGAACATCCGGATGCCGAGAATTACTATGTGGTGATCAGCCATATGACCCGGGACGGCGATACCACGACCTACTCACCGATTACTGAGCGGCTGCTCCAACAGCACGAATTGCCGCTGGCCGACCTGGCCCATGCACCGACGGACGGTACGTCCGAATACTCGGTGCAGGTCTATGCCTTCGCCGCAGATGGCACCCTGGTCAGCACCTCGTCCGACTCAATGGGGAAGGGGAGCTTTGTTCTTGCCGGCGGGCAGAAGCTGGTCAAGGATGGCCACGGCTTTAAAGCGTCCACCCCGGAAGAGACCGAAGCCTATATCGCCAGGATGAAAGCGGTGGCGCGCAACCGTGTCCTGCTTGATGCGGTCGAGGTGTTGCTGGAAGAGCAGAAGCTGGATCAGGCTGAAACCCTGTTGGCCCTGGTGGATTCTGAGCGTGCAGAGGGGAAAAAGGAATTGTTCCAGGGGGCGGTTTTGGCCTTGCGGGGGGAGTGCGAGCAGGCGGAATTAGCGTTTGCCCGGGCTTTGGAGGTTAATCCGGAGATTTGTGTTCCTGATCCGTATCGGGGAGAGTGTCGGTAATGGGGTTGCTTGGTGTTTTGCTTTTAGCATTATTTGATGAAGTGTTTCCGTTTGCTACCTGAAGATTACGTGTTGAGTGCCAGCACATCGTTAATAGATTTTTGTGCCACGACATCGCTTACACTTAAATGATTTAGCGCATTTTGTAATCAAATTCCTCGACCTGAGTTTTGTCCAGAAAGAGTTTTAGTTTCTGTTCTTTGACATCGATAGTAGCCACCACGTATTCGCGTATTGTCTCCGGCGGGACTGAGAAACGTTCTCCAAAGACATCCAGTTTCAGGTCGCTGCGAATGAGACGCACAACATGATATTTCCCATCTTCGGGTTTTTCCATTGGGTGTTTAGGGGGAGCATTCTCAGCGGGAAATCTCAGTGCGGCATTTGAAGCCGCAAGTGCTTTTAGCGGAGTATCTCCTTTTAGCTTGCTGTAGCGATACTTGCTGTTATGGCGTTGTTCAAATGCGAGAGATCCTGCATGTAGGTCTTCAATGGATGCCATGGTGACTTTGCCGAGGAACCTTTGTTGATAACGTTCATTGAAGTTCTCAACCATTCCGTTCCTCCATGGCTCAGCCATGGGTATGAACCAAGGTTCAACCCCGTTGTGCAAGCAGAGCCTGATCAGAGGCCCCATCCCGCGAGGATGTCTTCGACTGCCAAAAAAGGACAGAGCGTTGTCGACCTGTACTCGATCCGGGATGCCGATGCGTTTCCACGTGGCCCAGAATCCGTCAAGGACGGTTTGGGATGTCATGGATAGCGCAGGATGCAGGCCACATCTGACTGTAGCTGTATCAACAATGTTCAAACTGTAGAAGCGATGCGGCCCCTTTAAGTAACAGGGGCCAACAAAGTCTGCCTGATGAGTCTGATTCGGTCGCTTGGCGGGAAGACTAGGATAGACGGTTCCTTTGGGTTCATAGCGACCGGTCCGGCGATGCGTCAGATCATTCCTGGCGAGAATCCTGTTGATGGTCCTGAGCGATGGCAATGGTGAGACTCCCAGATCTTCCATTTCCCATAAGATTGCTTGTGCACCACAAAACAGGTCCTGGTTGTAAAGATTGAGTCGAACCATCTTAACGACCTCTTCAATTTCGGTAGATGTGCGATTCGAAGTTACAAGAGGACGACGAGAACGATCCTCGAACCATGAGTCGTCGTAGTCGTTAAACCTTTTGATCCACTTGTACAGCCAGACCTTGGATTTGCCGAGCGAGGTACAGATCGACTCAGGACTTTCACCGTTCATAAAACGTCGGACCGCCAGCATCCTGAGTTGCCTGATTTTTTCTTCCATGAACACCTCCAAAATGAGTATGGTGTTCACAGAATGACGTAGTGGCTATTCGATTGTCAGAGAACTTTTGTTAACGATGTGCTGGCACATCTTTTAGTAAGCGATGTCGTGGCACTCAACAAATAGTATTTAATAAATAGCACTAACCTGATTCAGGGGTTTGCCGGTGGCGAACCCCTGAATTTATTACAATACAATTCCAGGGGGGGATTATGCTGACCAATACCGAACGTGCATGGTTGCGGCTTCACCTGACCCGCGGCCTCGGACGATCCGGTCTCTTCAAACTCCATGCACAATTCGAATCGCCGGTGCCGGCATTGTCCGCTGTTGAAGTGAAAGGGACAGCTATCTTTAGTCCGCACCGTGCCAGAATCAATTATCCGGTGGCCGAGGACGATCCCCGGTTTATCGCCGCCTGCGATACCCTCGAGAAATGCCAGGCGCGAATTATCTCCTTCTGGGACGAAGAATATCCTTCCCTGCTCAGAACGATCCATGACCCGCCAGCCCTGATTTATCTGCGTGGTACCCTTGATATTGATCAGGCTGTCGGCGTCGTCGGCTCCCGTCGTGCCTCAACCCAGGGTGAAAGAACGACCTGGATGATCTGTAGTGATCTGGCCCGATCCGGAATCACGATCGTCAGCGGAATGGCCCGCGGTATTGACGGGGTCGCCCATGAAGCAGCGCTTGCCGCCGGCGGCACGACCATCGCTGTTCTCGGTTGCGGGATCGACCGGATCTATCCATACGAAAACCGCAAGCTCTATCAACAGATCCCTGAACAAGGGGCTGTTATCTCGGAATATCCACCCGGCACCAAACCGTTGGCCGGCCATTTTCCTGGTCGTAATCGAATCATCAGCGGCCTCAGCCGGGGAGTCCTGATTGTTGAGGCGGCCGAGGGGAGCGGATCGCTTATTACCGCCGATTTTGCTCTTGACCAGGGGCGGGAAGTCTTCGCGGTGCCGGGCGCCATTCAGAACCCGAACAGCAGGGGTGTTAATCGGCTGCTCAAGGATGGTGCCCACCTCGTGACCGGTGCCAGCGACATCGTTGAAATCGTTCGACCGTCTACGACTATTTCACATCGTCAGGGTCGCCCGGAATCGCCTGAGCTTCTCAATCAAAAGGAGAAGACCATCATTGAACAACTCGGCGACGAACCGGTCCAGGTCGACGATCTGGCCCGGAAAAGTGGGTTGACACCCACAGAGCTTTCCGCTATTTTACTGCAACTTGAGCTCCGGGGAACAGTTTCGCAGCTCCCCGGAATGCGCTACATTGCCGCATTCAGGAGTACCTGAAACGGCCACAATACTGGAGAATCTGTGCGCGAACGGGTCCTTGCAATCGTCACGATACTGGCACGTTACTTCCTTGAGGATCGGGATTTCATGAGCGAATCCGAACTGGTTGAAGAGCTGTTGCTGGTCGGATTTGAAGAGGACGAAATCGACGCTGCATTCAGTTGGATGCAGGGGTTGTCAGACGCCGCAAACGAAGAGAATCAGGAGTTCCGGCCGACCTTGACACAGCGGATCTTCAGTAGCGAAGAGACACAGTTGCTCTCGCCGGAAGCCCGCGGATTCCTGATCAGGTTAAGGGGCCTCGGGCTGCTCGATGACCTGACCCAGGAAGAGATCATCGACCGGGCTTTCCAGATCGGTGAAGAGACCGTTTCGATCAAAGAGATCAAGGTCGTCACCGCCCTGACCATGTTCGCTCGCACCAATGAAGACTGGCGCCGCGAGATCGACTGTCTGCTCGCCGAGGACTGGTCAAGACTGTTTCATTAAACATCAAGGGATGCAGGCTGCGGGACAACTCGCGGCCTTTGCTTTTAACGGTATAAATTATATGTCAAAATCACTGGTCATAGTCGAATCGCCGGCCAAGGCGAAAACCATCGAGAAATTTCTCGGAAAGGGGTATACGGTCAAGGCCTCGTTCGGCCACGTACGGGCCCTGCCGAGCAAGCAGGGGTCGGTTGATATTGACAATGATTTCGAGCCGCTCTACAAAACGCTCCCGGACAGCAAAAAACATCTGACCAGCCTGAAAAAGAGTCTTGCCAAATGTGACGAACTGATCCTGGCAACTGACCCCGACCGTGAAGGAGAAGCGATCGCCTGGCACTTGCTCCAGGCCCTCGGTGTTGACGAAAACGGTGACAAGCCAAAGGTCAAACGGGTTGTTTTTCATGAAATTACCAAAAGCGCCATTGAGCAGGCGATGGCTGAGCCACGTCACGTTGCCGGGGAGCTGGTTGATGCACAGCAGGCGCGCTCGATTCTCGATTATCTGGTCGGCTTCAATCTTTCACCGTTTCTCTGGAAAAAAATCCGGTACGGCCTCTCCGCCGGCCGCGTCCAATCAGTCGCCCTGCGCCTGATCTGCGAGCGGGAGAAAGAGATCAAGGCATTCGTTCCACGCGAGTACTGGTCAATTGAAGCTGATCTCAAAACCGGAAACGATGAAATTTTCAAAGCCAAACTGCACCAGGTTGATGGCAAGAAACTCGACAAGTTTGCCATCGAATCGAAGCAGCAGGCCGATGGTTTATTAAAGGGTCTCGAGGACGCTGTCTATCAGGTCACTTCACTGAAGAAAAGTGAAAAGAAACGAAATCCGGCGGCCCCTTTCACGACCAGTACACTGCAACAGGAAGCGAACCGCAAACTCGGCTTCTCGGCGCGCAAGACCATGAGTGTTGCCCAGAAGCTTTACGAAGGCATCGATATCGGTGAAGGCGAAGTCGGTCTCATCACCTATATGCGTACCGATTCAGTCGCCCTCTCCTCGGTTGCCACAGACGAAGCGAAAGAGCTAATCACCGCAGAATATGGTGCCGAATACGCCATCGACAAACCACGGGTATTTAAAAACAAGGCAAAAAATGCCCAGGAAGCGCATGAGGCGGTTCGACCAACCAGCCTGAAATGGACGCCAAACCAGATCAAGAGCCATCTCTCCTCTGACCAGATCAAACTTTACAAATTGATCTGGGAGCGGACCATGGCCTCACAGATGGCCTCGGCTATTCTTGACGCAACGACCGTTGACCTTTCAGCCGGCGACCGCTTCACCTTCCGCGCAACCGGTCAGATCATCCGCTTCCCCGGCTTCATGAAGCTCTATATTGAAGGGACTGACAATGGCGTCGAGGAAAAGGAAGGGATGCTTCCGCCCCTGGCCGAAGATGAACAGGTCAACTGTGACAAGCTGCACTCGAACCAGCACTTCACCCAGCCACCGCCCCGCTTTACCGAAGCAAGCCTGGTCAAGATTCTCGAGGAGCACGGGATTGGCCGGCCATCAACCTACGCCTCGATCATGAACACGCTGGTCACCCGTAAATATGTGCGCCTGGAGAAAAGAGCTTTTTACACCGAAGATGTCGGGATGACCGTCAGCGACTTGCTGGTCAATCACTTCAGCCAATATGTCGACTACGAATTCACCGCCAAGCTGGAAGAAGACCTCGACGCCATTTCCCTCGGGGACAAGGAATGGCGACCGGTTATCGCCGGCTTCTGGGAACCGTTCCACACCCTTCTTGAGAAGAAAGAGAAAGAAGTTTCCAAGGACGATGTTACCAGTGAAGCGCTCGATCAGGATTGCCCGGAGTGTGGCAAAAAGTTATTGATCAAGCTCGGTCGGCGCGGCAAGTTCATCGCCTGTTCCGGTTTTCCCGACTGCCGCTACACCGCCCCCCTCAAGGATGACAGCAAGGAACCGGAAGAGCCGGTATTCTCCGAAGAGAAATGCGAGAAGTGCGGCTCGCAGATGTTGATTAAAAATGGCCGTTACGGCAAGTTCCTCGCCTGCTCCGGCTATCCCGACTGCAAGAATATTAAGCCGCTGGAAAAACCGAAGAGCACCGGCGTCACCTGCCCCGAATGCAATGAGGGTGAAATCCAGGAAAAGAAGAGCCGCTACGGCAAGATCTTTTACTCCTGCAACCGCTATCCGAAGTGCAAGTATGCGCTCTGGAACGAACCGGTCGAACAGCCCTGCCCGGACTGCGGCCATCCGTTGACCACGAGAAAGGTCACCAAGCGCTACGGCACCCAGCGGGTCTGTCCGATCAAGGAATGCGGGTTCAAGGAACAGTTGCCCGAAGAGGGTGAAGAGTAGATTATGAAGGCCGGGCAATGCCCGGCCTTTTTTATTGGTTCCGTCCCATGGCGGAGCGCCGAGGGGGCATGGATTAAAATCGAATCAGCCGTAAAAACTGTTTGAGGACAGAATTGCCAATAGGCAATGGCGGACGAGTTTTTTTACGGCCGATTTTCATCTGTGACCTCTCGGGTACAGCGGAGAGTTGGGACGCAGCGCTTTTCTGCTTACTCTTTTGGGGCGCTGCCAAAAGAGTAAGGCGTCGTGTGAGGACGCGACCTCACGACCTTGTTCCTGAACAAGCAAGAAAAGTAAGGAGCAGGCCGGGCGATACCGGCGAAACTGAATTTTAAGGCAGAAAAAAGTCAATGACTGATCAAAACCACATCACCATCATCGGCGCCGGTCTCGCCGGCTGCGAAGCCGCCTGGCAGGCTGCCAAATCAGGGCTCGACGTCACCCTTTTTGAGATGAAGCCACACCGCTTCTCCGAGGCGCATCAATCAGAAGCACTCGGTGAGTTGGTCTGCTCCAACTCCCTGCGCGGGGCCGGCCTGCAGAACGCCGTCGGCTGCCTCAAGGAAGAGCTTCGCCGCTGCGGCAGCCTGATCATGGCCGCCGCCGATGCGACAGCGGTTCCGGCCGGTGGCGCCCTGGCGGTCGACCGCGACGCTTTCTCAAACGAATTGACGGCAAGGATCTCCGGTCATCCGAATATCAATCTGATCCGCCAGGAAATTGAGTCGATCCCCGATGACGGTCCGGTTATAATCGCCTCCGGACCCTTGACCTCCGACCAGCTGTCGACTGAAATTGCCGCCTTGACCGGTCAGGAACACCTTTACTTTTACGATGCCATCGCACCGATTGTCGAAATCGACTCGATCGATTTCAATATCGCCTGGCGCGCCTCCCGCTACGGCAAGGGTGGCGATGACTACATTAACTGTCCCTTGAATGAGGAGCAGTATCATCAATTTATTACGGATTTGAAGACGGCCGACACTGTCCCTTACCGGGAGTTCGAGAAAGGGCTCCACTTCGAAGGATGCATGCCGATCGAAATCATGGCCGAGCGGGGAGAACAGACCCTCGCCTTCGGACCGATGAAGCCGGTCGGTCTGCCCGATCCCCGGACCGGTCGGGAGCCGTACGCGGTCGTGCAGCTGCGGATGGAGAATAAAGAGGGCACCCTATACAACCTTGTCGGTTTCCAGACCAAGCTGACCTACCCGGAGCAGCGCCGGATTTTCCGGACTATCCCCGGCCTTGGGCAGGTCGAATTTGCCCGGCTCGGCAGCATGCACCGCAATACGTTCATCAATGCCCCGACCTGCCTCAACCGGCTCCAACAGTTAAAGAGCAACACCCGGATCATGTTCGCCGGTAAGATCACCGGCGTCGAAGGGTATGTCGAATCGGCGGCATCCGGCTATCTTGCCGGTTTGACCGTGTCCCGTCTACAACAGGACCAGCCGGTTATTCCACCGCCGCCGACAACCGCACTCGGCGCCCTGCTGACCCACCTGACCGATGCTGATCCGGAAAATTTCCAGCCGATGAACGTCAACTACGGCCTCTTCCCGCGTATGCCGGGTCGTAAAAAGGGGAAACGTTCCGAACGCCGCCTCGCCATGGCCGAACGGGCCTTGGCGGAGCTCAACGAATGGTGGGAAAGGATCAAAACCTAAAAGATTATTTCGCCACGAAGACACGAAGTGTACCAGGAAGACCCTGGACACAGCCTCTCTCAACGCAAAGGCGCAATGACGCTAAGAAAAGCTAAGGGCCAAGCACCAATGCGTAATTTCCAAAAAGATAAAACTTCACTTCAATTTATTTATGGTTCACTTCAAACCAATTCTTTTGTTTTCTTTGCGCCTTGGCGTCTTTGCGTTAGATTAAGGTGTTGACTTTCTTAGTGTACTTGGTGCCTTCGTGGCAAAGCAGGTGTTGGAGTATTTCCCATGTCAGAAAAACCACAAATCGTTCTCGCTTCCGGTTCACCGCGGCGCAAGCAGATGCTGGAAAACCTCGGCATCGAATTCACCGTTATCCCGAGTTCAGCCGCGGAAGATGAAATACCGGATGAAACCCCGGAAGATCATGTCGTCCGCCTCAGCATCGACAAGGCAAAAGAGGTCGCCGAGCGCCCGGATGTCCCCGGGCGCTGGTTCATCGGCAGCGACACCATCGTCCTGCAGGAAGGAAGAATACTCGGCAAACCGGCCGGCAAGGAAGACGCCGCTGCCATGCTCCGGTCGCTCTCCGGAAGCGAACACCGGGTTCTCTCCGGTTATGCGATCATAGATCGTGAACAACAGGAAATTGTTGCTGATGCCGTTTCGACCATGGTCCGCTTCCGCGAGTTGACAGAATCCGAAATAGCAGGTTACATTGCCTCCGGAGAACCGATGGACAAGGCTGGCGCCTACGCCATCCAGGGCAAAGGGGGTGTCTTCGTCGAATCGATAGAGGGGAGCTACAACAACGTTGTCGGCATGCCGCTCTGCCAGGTGATCGAGGTTCTGAAACGGATGGGAGCAGTCAGGCTTTTCGAATAATAATTCCATTTTTTTGCCAATAAGACACGAAGAGTACCAAGGAGAACAAGATCAAAAGCAAAAGCACTTAACGGAGAGCCGCTAAGACGATTCAAAACCCCAATATTTTGGTCTTGACCTTAACCCAAAATATTTTTTGACTTTCTCTGCGGCTCTGCGTCTCTGCGTTAAAATAGATTTTGACCTTCCTGGTGCCCTTGGTCCCTTCGTGGCAAAAAGGTTTTATGAATGAATATCAAATCCAATATCGCTGAAATCAGAAAATCGATCGACACCGTTTGCGCCCGTTGCGGCCGCAATCCGGACGCGGTCAGACTGGTCGCCGTCTCCAAAACCAAACCGGCGGCGATGATCAATGAAGCGGCGGCCGCCGGCCAGACCCTGTTCGGTGAAAGTTATGTCCAGGACTTTCTCGACAAGGCCGACGATGTGACCGCCGATATCGAATGGCATTTCATCGGTGGACTGCAGTCAAACAAGGTCAAGTACCTGTGCGGGAAGGTAGCGATGATCCACTCGGTCGATCGTCTTTCCCTGGCCAGAGAGATCAACAAGCAATGGCAGAAAATTGATCAGCCGATTGACATTCTGATCCAGGTCAACATCGGCAAAGAAGAGAGCAAGTCAGGAACGACGGCCGATGAGCTGACCAGTCTCGTCCGCCAGGTTTCCGAACTGCCGATGTTGCGGGTTCGTGGCCTGATGACCCTGCCGCCATGGTTCGAAGAACCCGAGCAGGTTCGCCCCTATTTCCGGCAGCTCAGGGAACTGGGCGAAACCGTCGAGGAGCTCAACCTGCCGAACGTTGAAATGCGCGAGCTTTCGATGGGGATGAGCCATGACTATGAAGTCGCAATCGAGGAAGGGGCGACCATGATCCGGATCGGCACCGCGATCTTCGGCGCCCGCGACTGAAGCCAGAAGATGACAAACCCTTTTGACACATATCTGTTTGACCTTGACGGGACCCTGGTCGATTCGATTCCCGATCTGACCACCTCGGTCAACCTGCTGCGCGAGGAGCTCGGCCTGCCGGACATCACCGCCGTGCAGGTGCGTTCCTATGTCGGTGACGGGGTCGGTCTGCTCGTCCAGCGGGCCCTGCCGCCGCAGCTTTTTTCGCAATCGGCGCGCCAGCGTTTCGTCGAAATCTACACAGAAAACCTGACCCGCGAGACGTTTATTTACCCCGGCATCATCCCGTTTCTGGAATCACAGAAAGACAAGATGATGGCCGTCGTCACCAACAAACCGCAACACCTGGCCGAAGAGCTACTGGAGAATCTTGACCTGACCCGGTTCTTTCAATGCATCGTCGGTGCCGAAGACGGTCTGGAGAAAAAACCGCATCCCGCCATGGTCAATTTTGCCGTAAAGGAACTCGGAGCGGTGGCCGGCCGTTCCCTGATGCTGGGCGATCATCACGTCGATCTCAGGGCGGCAAAAGCCGCCGGCGTTTCCAGCTGTTTCTGCGCCTGGGGTCTCGGGCATGAAGATGGACTGACCAGTGAGTACCGGGCCGAAAGACCTTCCGATCTGGCCACCCTGTTTCCCGGGAATGCTTCATGACCGGTCACCGGCTGACCCTTAAAGACGTCTCTCTCTTCTTCTTTCCGCTACTGCTCAATGTTCAGTTGATGGGGGTTTCGCACTCGATCATCAATGCCGGGCTGGCCCGCCAGACCGATTACATCACGGCTCTTGCCGGTTTCTCGGTAGCGATGGTTCTACATCTTTTTCTCGCATCACCATCCTACCAGAACCACACCGTGACCATCGCCATGGTCCATGGCCGCAAATCGTTACGCAGCGTCACCCTGTTTGTCCTGCTGGTGGCAACCTATGTCTCGATCATGCTCGCCCTCGTCGCATTCTCCCCGTTCGGTGATTTTCTGCTCGGCCGGGTTATCGGCGTCAGTGGGGATATTGTCGCGGAAGCGCGCGGCGTCCTCGCCATCCTGGTTTTCCTGCCGTTTGCCACCGGGTTCCGCGGCCTCGCCCAGGGATTGGTCATTCAGAGCCGCCGGACCGGGCTGGTCTCGATTGCAACCGGTGTCCGGGTCGCTGGCCTGGTACTGTTTCTTCTGCTCGGCCAACTCTGGTTCAGTGGCGCCCGGATCGGCGCTTTTGCCCTGCTCTCCTGCGTCACTCTCGAGACCATCGTTGTCGGCATCTTTGCCTGGAAAATCTATCGGGTCCCCGATGGCGATATTGAACGCTCGACCGGCGAGATCCTCCGCTACGCTTTTCCCCTGGCCTACTCTTCGTGCCTGCAGCAGACCATCCCGCTGTTGATCAACGCGGTCATCAGTCGTCTGCCCGATGCGCCGCAGGCTTTGGCGGCGTTCGGTGTTATCCGCGGGTTCCTGTTCCTGCTCTCCGGGCCGATGCGGAATCTGCAGCAGGTCTATTTGACATTGGTCCGCCAGGCCGAGGACAATCGTATCATCCGGGAATTCTTTCTCCGGGTCGCCGCCGGTGTGGGGCTAATCATGGTTTGCATTGCCTGGCCACTGAACGGCATCATTCTTGGCCAGGTCATCGGTCTTGACGCATCGATGCGCACCTATATTGCCTGGCCACTCGCCATCTGTGCGTTCCACCCGTTCCTGTATGGCATGACCAACCTGCTGCGTGGTGTATTCGCCGGAGCACACAAAACCGGAATGCTTGGCCGCTCGACGCTCGCCAAAACCTGCTATATGCTCCTTTTCTGGGGCCTGTCTGAGCTTCTGACGATGCCGGTTTCGGGCATCGGTTTGGCCATTTTCCTGCTTTTAAGTTCCGAGATGATTGAGCTTTGCTATCTTCACTATCAACGCCGGCAACTGAAGGCGGCCGGGCTGCTTGCACCGATTCCGAAGACTGCCTAGAGCAGAAACAACGCGGGAGAGTTGACATGGCATACGATGATTTATTAACCGCTCTGGAAATTTTCGATCTGAACGAACGTGCGACCCTCGACGAAATCCGCAAGCGCCACCGCAAGCTGGTCAAGGAATTTCATCCGGACCGCGGCAGTGATGACCAGGACAAGATCCGCCGCATCAATCTCGCCTACGAAATTCTGCGCGAATACTGCAATAATTATCGTTACAGTTTTACGCTCGAGGAGTACCTGCAACAAAATCCGGAAGAACGCATCCAGCGCCAGTTCCATGACGACCCGGTCTGGGGTGGCGGCAATAAAAAAGGCGGCACATAAAGCCCGCCTTGATGCTTGCTGTGCAACAAAAAGACTATGCGCACTTGGCCTTGCAGTCGGCCGCCTGCCCTTCGAACAATTCGTTCACACAATCAACAAAGCTTTGCAGCAGAACATCGTTCGTCCGATCCAGTTTCATCGCTATTGTCCGGCAACGGACATGATTAAAACCCTCCACGTAGTGGATATCGACCTCGCCTCTTTCCGCGTACGGAGAAACGACACTCTTCGAAACAAAAGAGATACTGTCGCCCATCATCACTGTCTCGATGGTCAGGCGCAGATCATCCGAGATCACCACCTTCTTGAAATCATCTATTGTCTTGTTCCGGGTAGCCAGGTTGTTTTTCAGTAATCTCTTCGAACTGCAGCCATCGCGTCTCGCGTAAAGCCGGAAGTTCAAAAGCTCTTCAATGTTAACGCTCTCTGCCAAGCCACAATCCGGGGCGCTGATAAAGACCAGTTCATCCGGCGGCAGATCAATCGTATGCAAGCCGGCCAGGTCGCGATCGTCACAATGCTCGATAATTGAAATGTCATACTCACGGTTATGCAGCCCGGCGATCGCCTGTTCCGGTTGGGAAAAAACAAACTTCAGATCTTCGGTATCGGCATTTTTCATGATGAACCGGTTCAGAACCTGGGGAAGATAAGCGGTTCCGAAGGCCGGTGTGCAGCAGAGTGAGAGATGCTTGCCGCTTTAGATATTCTTCAGGGCATTCATCATCTCCAGCTCTTTTTCGACAATCTCACCCGCCTTAAGGGCGACAAACTGACCGATTTCGGTCGGCACCAGCTCGGAACCACTGCGGTCAAGAAGCTGATGGCCCAGATTCTCTTCGAGCATCTTGATCCGTTGTGATGCCGCTGACTGGGTGATGTAAAGGGCTTCGGCGGCCCGGGAAAAGCTACCGGTCTCAATCACCTTGAGCAGGGTTTTAAAATACCTGGTCTCCATAAGGGTCCTCTTCTTGTCGTGCCGGATTTACAACAACATGGGTAAGTATTAACAATACTAATAGCCCTATTAAAATGATTCGTTTGTCTCGATACTTAGCCTGTCTTAATATGTGTCCATTACTTAATATCATCTAATGCAATCATAAAGCCAGAATAGCTGACATATTCAATAATTTGAATTTTAACATGATCAGGAAAGGAGAAAAAGCGTTAAAGACTTCCAATCGATAAAGTTTTTGAAGAAAGTTCCCAGGAAAGGAGAAGGTATGTACCACAACAAGTTAAACAGGCCAAAGCGGCTGTTCAAGCTCCTTCCCCTGCTGATTCTGCTCGCCGCATGTGCGACCGGAGTTATGCAGGAGAAGACGCTGACCATGCCGTCGATCGAAGGCGCAAGTTATGTCGGTAGCGAGGCCTGTGCCGACTGTCACGAAGACGTGAGTGGCGCCTTCGCAAGTAACGTGCATGGTCGTTTGGCCGATTTCGAGCTGAATGGCTGGCAAAAAGGCTGCGAATCCTGCCACGGTAAAGCAAGCCTGCATGTCAATGGCGATGGCGACACCGCCAAAATCCTCAACCCCGCCAAGCTTGATTCGGCGGAAGCCGAAGCAATCTGTGTCGGCTGCCATACCAGCGGCAACCTGATGGACTGGACCTTTGGTGAGCACGCCCTGGCCAACGTCACCTGCACCGACTGCCACGATATGCACGGTGAAGGGACTGCCAAGGCGAACCTCAAAAAGTCCGATCCCGAGCTATGTTTCGGCTGCCACCAGGAGCAACTGGCCAAAGCCAACTTCCCGTCGCACCACCCGATCAAGGAAGGGAAGATGAACTGCTCCGACTGCCACAACCCGCATGGGGAACTGCAGACCGAAGAGCTGGCCAAGGATCTCTGTCTTGATTGCCATTCCCGCTACCAGGGCCCGTTCGTTTTCGAGCACGCCCCGGTTCAGGAAGACTGCAACATCTGCCACGACCCGCACGGCACGGTAGCCAACAACCTGCTCCAGCAGAACGAGCCATTCCTCTGCATGCAGTGCCACGAAGGTCATTTTCACATGACCCGTATCGGCAGCACAGATACGACGCCACAAAATGACATTATGCTGGATGGTGAAGCTCTTGGAGGTTTTGATATTGACAGCGTTTATGACGCCACCAACAAGCTTGATCCTGACACTACGAATGGTGTTGAATTCACCAATCCGAACGGCACCCAGGGCTTCCATAAGGCTTTCGGCACCAAGTGTACCGTTTGCCACCAGGTGGTCCACGGCAGTGATTATCCGTCACAGGCCGCTCCGGAAACCGGATGGCCGGATGCCGGCAAGGGTCTGACCCGCTAACAGCAAGCAAGCAAGGAGATAATTATGAACACACAGAGTAAAATCTGGCTGCTTCTCGCTGCATTGCTGACCTTCCTGGTCCCGGCAACTGTCTGGGCGGAAGAAGCAGACTTTTCCGGCAGCTTTGAAGCCGGCGTATCTGCTCTCAGCATCAGCGACAGCGATGACGTGAAGCGCGTCAATGAATATCCAACCATTCGTGAGGATGACGGCATTCAGGGTTATGGCAAGGTCAAGCTCGAAGCTGCCAAGGGTGGCGTAGCCGCCGATCTCGATCTCAATTATCAGGGCGGCAATAGCCGGACCGATATCCAGTCACAGGAACTGAATCTCGATCTCAACCGCCTGATCCGTATTCACAGCGAATCGGAGACCATGGAGCATTGGGGAGACCACGACACCCTCGACTACCTCAATGCCACGATGAAGGGTTCTGGAACAACCACTAACACTGCTACCGATAAGCAACCTGCTATCGCCAGTGACGATCTGACCCCGGAAGAGGATTTTATGATCATCCGGCGTGAGATGAAGAATGAAGCTGACATCGCTCTGCCGCAACTGCCGGGTGTAACCCTGCATGTCGGTTACCGCACCGAAGAGCGCGAGGGCACCGAACAGGCGATCACCTTGAGCAAATGTGCGGCCTGTCACGTCGTTGGCGAATCGAAGCAGATCAACGAGAAGACCGAAGATCTGACCGCCGGCCTGACCGGCAAGTTCGGCGGTCTGACTATTGAGTACGACTACCTCAACCGGCTGTTCGAAGAGCAGGCCGCGGCGCCGACCTACCGGGTAGATGTCGCTAACGCTCCCGACCTGCCGTATCCGACCGGCAACTTCGATGGCCGCCTGCTTTATGATTATCCGGATGAACTCGCTTACAATGAAACTCCGGACTCCCAGAAGCAATCACACAGCGCCAAGGTCCGTGTTGACATGGTCAATGGCAGCGAACTGGTCGGTAGCTACGTCTACGCCGAAGCGAAAAGCGACAAGGCCGGCGACCCCGATATCTACTCGCTCAACGTCAACGAGTTGACCAGCGAACTGAACGCCTATGGCGCCAAGTTCAAGACAAGACTCGGCAAGAGCATGATCCTGACGCTCTCCGGCAAGGTCCAGGAGATAGCAGGCGATGACTTTACCCTGACTTACGAAGCAGTCAGCGGCGCCAACTATGTTCAGAACTTCTCTTCTGAAGAGACCCGCGATGAACTCGACCTCAAGGCCGACCTACTGATCCGACTGGCCAAGGGTCAGACCGTCCGTCTCGGCTATGAGTATGAAGAGATTGACCGCGAGCACAATGATTTGGGGGATACCGAAGCGAGCATCTACAAGCTCGCCTACAACGGTCGCCTGAGCAAAGCACTGAGTGTTCGCGTCAAGTACCAGTATGAGGACATTGAAGATCCGTTCAGGAATCACAATGCGGCCAATGTCCCACTCACCGATGTCAACGGATCTGCCGGTACCGGAGTTGTAATTACTGCTGCATCCGGTGTTGACCTGCGTTATGGTGACGCCTTTTATGATCGTCGCGAGGACGATCTGACCAACATGCCGGAAGAGGTGCATGAAGCAAAGGTCTCGACAACCTGGAGCCCGTCGTCTCAGTTTTCGACGACCCTGTATGCCCGGGTGCGGCAGGAAAGCAATGACGTTATCAATAACTCATACGAGCAGTCGGTCTTCGCACCGGGCGCCTCAATGTGGTTTGCGACAACTGGCGGGCTCAACCTGACCATGGCATACAACTTCAACAAAGAAGAGACGGAGAACAAGATGTGTGTCGGCTGGTACCATGGCTGAGCGGGCGAAATCAATTCGGTCCAGTTTGGATCGATCTGTGACGACGTCGAACATACCCTTGAAGCACATACACTGTCTCTCACCGCTGACATGCCGGTCAACAAGAAGCTGAGCCTCAACTTTGCCGCGGCCTTCAGCCAGGCCGAAGAATCCATGGACGGCTTTAACTGGCAAACGCCGACCGGCTTTGATCCGGCAGCATCAGATGCGGCAACCACTTACACCAACGGTGCCCTGAACACATTCTACACCAACTGGACAGAGCTGAATGCCATGCTGCCGACCTACTCTGACTTGGATTACACCCAGCTCAATGTCAGCCTCGGCGGCACCTACAACTTCTCGGACAACCTCTACATGATGGCCAAGGCTCAGTACGAGAAGTTTGACGACGATCAGCCGTATGTCTATGGCGATCAGGATGGTACTGCAATCACTGGAAACATCGGAGTCGGCTACAACTTCTAATTCTTCATACTCCTAATATGTTTTTTGCCTTCGCCCGGCTACCACGGTAGCCGGGCTTTTTTTGTCTACAGATTGAATCCTTCTTGGTTTTCTTTCGCCATTCATGCTCTAATGGCGGATTATGCAAAAAAATCGGGACAACGACATGCCACTGGAACAGCTCAACAAAATCGAACGCCCGACCCGCTATCTCGGCGGCGAGCTCGGCTCGATCACCAAGGATCTGACAAAGGTCGATCTCCGCTTTGCGCTCGCCTTTCCCGACACCTACGAGATCGGGATGAGCCATCTCGGCTACGCCATTCTCTACCACATCCTCAATGATGTCGACTGGATCGCGGCCGAACGCTGCTACGCTCCCTGGCCCGACATGGAGGCGCTGCTCCGGGGCGAAAACGAGTCGTTGCGCAGCCTTGAAAACCAGCTGCCGCTGGCCGAGTTCGATATCGTCGGCTTCTCGCTGCAATATGAGCTCTCCTATACCAACATTCTCAACATGCTCGACCTCGCCAGCGTTCCGCGCCGCCGCGATCAGAGAAGCGACAACGACCCACTCGTTGTTGTCGGTGGCCCCTGCGCCTTCAACCCGGAACCGCTGGCCGATTTTATCGATTGCGCGATTATCGGTGACGCTGAAGAAGCTATTATCGAGCTGTGCGAGACCGTACGCCAGGCGAAGCAGGAGAACCTGTCCCGTCCGGAGCTGTATGATCGTCTCAGGCAGATTGAGGGTCTCTATATCCCGTCACTGTTCTCCGTCGATTACCATGATGACGGCACAATTGCCGCAATCAATTCAAACAGGGAGGATTACACCAGGGTCCGGCGCCGCTTCATAAACGATCTCGACCAGGCGCCCTTTCCGACCCGGCCGATCGTGCCATTCATGAACACGGTCCATAATCGGGTCGCCATGGAGGTTGCCCGCGGCTGTACCCGCGGCTGCCGTTTCTGCCAGGCCGGCTATATTTATCGCCCGGTGCGCGAACGCTCGCCGCAGAAAATTGTCAATCTGCTCTCTGCGGCACTCGGCAACAGCGGCTACGACGAAATTTCCCTGCTCTCACTGTCAACCGGCGACTACAGCTGTATCGAGCCGTTACTCAAGAATTTAATGACAAGCTATGCCGAGAACAACATCGCCGTCTCCCTGCCGAGTCTGCGCGTCGGCTCGTTGACGCCGGAACTGATGGAAGAGATCAGGAAAGTCCGCAAGACCGGCTTTACCCTGGCACCGGAGGCCGGTACCGAGCGCTTACGCAAGGTCATCAACAAGGGGATCAGCGAAGACGACCTGCTCGAGGCGACACGTAACGCTTTCGAACTCGGCTGGCGCCTGGTCAAACTCTATTTCATGATCGGGCTGCCGACCGAAACCGATGCCGACCTGGAAGCGATTATCGACCTCGCTCACCGCGCCAAGCGGACCGGCCGCGGCACCCAGGGGGGGGGCGATGTCAACGTCGCCGTCTCAACCTTCGTGCCGAAAGCGCACACGCCGTTCCAGTGGGAGCCACAAATCCCCCTCAAAGAGACCGAACGGCGCCAGAATCTGCTGAAGGATGCCTTGCGGCAGAAGAAACTCCGTTGCAAATGGCATGATGCCCCGCTGTCGATGCTCGAGGGGGTTTTTGCCCGCGGTGACCGCCGGCTCGTCCCGGTTCTCGAACGGGCGGTCGACCTCGGCTGCCGTTTCGACGGCTGGCGCGACCATTTCCGCTACGACCTCTGGCAGCAGGCCCTTTCCGAAACCGGGATCGATGCCGATTTTTACCTGCGCCGCCGCCGGCAGGACGAAACCCTGCCGTGGGACCATATCGATTGCGGCATCCCGAAAAGCCACCTGCTGAAAGAACGGGACAGGGCACTGACCGGAGAGGAGACTCCCGACTGCCGCCAGGGAGTCTGCAGCAATTGCGGTGTCTGCGATTTCGAAGCACTGCGCATGCGCTATGCCGAACCTGAATTATCTGACGCGTCGACGGCTGCTCCCGAGGAGTTGCCGGAAGCAAGCTGCAGGTATCGCCTGTTGCTGCGCAAGGATGGTCGAGCCCGACTGGTCGGCCACCTTGAGTACCTGACCGTCTTCAACCGGGCGGCCCGGCGGGCCGGTCTGCCCCTCCGCTATTCCGGCGGATTCCACCCGAAGCCTAAACTCTCATTTTCCGATGCCCTGCCGACCGGAGTTGCCAGCGACGCTGAAATCATCGATATCGAACTGTCGCGCCTCTGGCCTGCGGACCGACTGCGGGCAACCCTCAACGAACAGCTCCCCGAAGGTTTTGAAATCCTCGATTGCCGACAACTTTACTGGAAAACCGGGTCGCCCTCTGCTAGCATTGAAAAGTTGGTCTATGCAATCGAGTTTCCGGAAGTCACCGCCGAGCTGTCGCAGAAAATTGCGGACTTTCTTGAAAGCCCGTCGGTTCCGTTCACGAAAACGAAGAAAAACCGACCGCTTGAAATCGACCTGCGCCCGGACGTTGCCGACATCAACCTCGAAGGGAATCGGCTCGAGCTGACCTTGTACAAGGGTTCACCGTTTGGCGTTGCGGCGTGGCTGCTCGGAATCGACGAACCGAGCGCCCGGCAGCTGGCTGTCCGCAAGACCGCTGTCGTCCTGCACGACAAAGAGAACGAATAAGAACCGGATTTATTGATTTACGGTTTAGACTTTAGATTTTTAATACTTTCAACGAATTTAAAAGTAAGGCTGATCAAACAGCCTTGAATGCAAGGCGCCCGCCGAACCGAGGAGTGAGGCGTAGCAGCAGCTACGTCGCAGCGACGAGGTTCAAGGCAACGCCGCAGGCGAGGTTGTTTCATCAGCCGCCAATGAAAACACGGAGGAACCATGACCAAAGAACTGGTCATCAATACGACTTCACAGGAGACCCGGATCGCCCTGTTGGAGAGCAACCATATTGCCGAGCTCTACATCGAGCGGACCCGGGAAAAAGGGATCGTCGGCAATATCTACCTCGGCCGCGTCGCCCGGGTGCTGCCTGGCATGCAGGCTGCTTTTGTCGATATCGGGCTCGAGAAGGCGGCGTTTCTCTACGTTGCCGATGTCCTTGATGAAATCGAAGCGGTCGAGCACTTCATCGAGGGCGAAGATCATTATCACGGCCCGAGCGACGAGCCGGAGCCGGAAAGGCCACCTCTGCCGCCGATCGAGGAGCTCCTGCAGGAAGGCCAGGAGATTGTGGTCCAGGTCGCCAAGGAGCCGATCGGCACCAAGGGCGCCCGCATCACCTCGCACATCTCGCTACCGGGCCGCCATCTGGTCTACATGCCGACCGTCGACCATATCGGCATTTCGCGGCGCATCGAAAGTGAAGAAGAACGGGAGCGGCTGAAATCGATCGTCGAGGAACTCCGTCCGGAAGGGAGCGGCTTCATTGTCCGCACCGCCTCGGAAGGGAAGTCGGTTGAGGAGCTGCGGGCCGACATGGAGTTTCTGCTCGGGGTCTGGGAGGATATCGGGAAGCGCCAGGAGAACCGCGGTGCGACCGAACTGATCCACTCCGATCTCGATGTCACCAGCAAGGTGCTGCGCGACATCCTTTCCGAGGATGTCAGCCGGATCGTGGTCGATTCACGCGAGGAGCATGACAAGATCGTCCGTTTTCTCGGCACCTTTATGCCGAACATCAATTACAGCATCGAACTTTACGACGGCGGCGAGCCGATTTTCGATGCCTTCGGCCTTGAAGTCGAGATTGCCCGGGCGCTCGGGCGCAAGGTCTGGCTCAAGAGCGGCGGCTATATCATCATTGACCAGACCGAGGCGCTGACCGCCATCGATGTCAACACCGGCCGCTTTGTCGGCAAGCACAACCTTGAAGACACTATCCTCAAAACTAATCTCGAGGCGGTCAAGGAAGTCGCGTTTCAGCTCCGGCTGCGCAACATCGGCGGCCTGATTATTATCGACTTTATCGACATGGAGCGCGAAGCGCACCGCGACAAGGTTCACTCGGCGCTTGAAGAGGTCCTTAAAAATGACAAGAGCAAGACCAACATCCTCAAGATTTCCGAGCTCGGCCTGGTCGAGATGACCCGCAAACGTGTCCGGGAAAGTATCGGCCGAACCCTCTGCGAGCCCTGCCCCTATTGTGACGGCAAGGGCTACGTCAAGAGCCGGACCAGCATGGTCTACGAAATCTTCCGGGAACTGCGCCGGGATATCGGGAACATGCCGGGCTATCGCGTTACGTTGCTGGTCCATCCCGACATCGCCGCCCTGCTTTATGATGAGGAGAGAAACGGCATCGAGGAACTTGAACGACTGTTCGAAAAACAGATCGCCATCACCGCCCGAAACAACTTCCATCAGGAACAGTTTGAAATCGTAATCGGATAACCTGTTTTCTGAAACAATGAGCTCAAAAAAACGCCCCTGTTCCTCATCTGAAGGACAGGGGCGCTCGCGCTTTTAGTGTTGAGGATTAACTCAAAGAGCCCCGGGCAGCATCAAGCAAAGCAGCAATTGCATCGGCAACATTCCGGATATCGGCCAGATCTGCACCACTTTTTACAACTTGCGAAAAGGCAATTGCGGCATCGTTGATCGCAGTACCGATAAGCGTCGGATCTCCACTACTCAAGGCCGCAGTCGTATTTTCCACAATCGAGGTCAGAGTCACCTCTTTGCCATTCGGCATAGTCACCACCAGGCCACTCAGATTCAGGGCTGTCGAAAGTGACTGCAACACATCAAGGGGAGTCCTGGCCGCTTCGTTTACAAGAAGAGAAGGATTTTCTGCAGCCATCCTCACATTTTCTGCCGTTTGTTCCGACAGGGTTACCACGACACCACCAGAGCCAAAACCATCCGAGATCTGATCCATCCCGAAACTGCCACTGTTGACCGCCGTCTCCATAGTGGAGGCTGTCACCAGAACACCGGGAGAGATCTCCACGGAAGACGACCCACCTGATGCGATATCCGCTCCTGCTTCGGTCGATGTGACCAGTGGTTCGTAATTGATTGCACCCCCGGCACTCGAATCACTCACGGCAACAACAGGATTCGTTCCGGCCAGAGTCATTTCAGGAGCAAACAGGCAGAGAAAAAAAACCGCGGCAACCATTATATTTATGCTAGTTATTTTTTTACTCGAATCCATTAACTTCTCCTTCGTCACCGATTCCGGTGAGTCAAAATCTTCCGTCTTGCCCTTCACATTCCCGATTAGTCGCTAGAATGAAAAAGAGTAGCCGACATTCATTGCAAAAGCCGCCCCGAGACTTTTCTTTTCAGTAACATCATTAAAGCCTATCGTTACTGCCAGCGGGGAGTCGAAAGGAACGACACCGAAGCCGACATTCAATTGGCTGCCGGTCCAGCTTGAGGCCACAGAAAGTTTCGGGAGGACCTGGACGCCGACACTGCCGAACAGATTCAAATCATTATTGTCGGCAGCAATGTCGTTAATGGTTCGAAAGGTCCCGGTACCGACACCAAGACTGACCGACAAAGGATATTGGTGATCGGCCTCCGGGCGCAGGATGAATTTCTTGCTCGCCACAACATACGCGGTATCTTCAGCCTTCTTGGCATCACCCCAGTTAAGAACATTGTCCCAACCGAGCGCCACCCCCAAACCATCGGTGTCAGGTATGATTTTATGTATTTTCGCACCGACCGTACCGCTATCGGCAAAATTATTGGTCAGGCTGATAATACCGACCGACAGCTCAACCCCGACGGTTTCGGAGGCATCACCGAAACCGGCACCAAATGACATAGAGCCATCGACATCGTTGTCGTTTACATCATTATCGAGCCAGGCAATACCCGAAAGGCCGACAAAGCCCTGGCGCCAGCCGGCACCAAAAGCAGTCGGTGTCCCGAAGGTCATCCCCGGTGCTGCCGGCGGAGCCTTCGGTGCAAAAAAATCGGGAGGAACCAGTGGGGTTAATGTGGAGAGAAGTTCTTTCCTCTCGGCATCTTGAGTTTGGCCGCTGAACTGGTCCGCCCCCAGACTTTGAGCCATACCTGATTCCGGCAGGGACATTATAAGTGTCATTACAAGCAAGAAGACACAGGTCGCAAATCGATACACAGTTAAGACCTCCCCGAGTTCACTAATTGATGGCATCAACTAGCGAATAATATATTTGACATCTACAGAAAATTTATTATTTTCATTAATCTACTTGCTGGCATAATACTAATAATCATCAACAAAAAGCAAGATACGTTGTCATATATTGGATAAGTGGTAACGGGATAAGCGCTCAAAGAAACCGGAATCGGCTCAAAAACACTCCCCGGAACCAATAACAACCCCGGTTTTTTTCTTGACAGGGGATAGATAAAAAACATATAGTCCCGTTTTGCTGATTTAAGCTAAACTACGGATATAAAAAAGTTCAAGAGGTGAATAAAATGTACGCGGTGATTAAAACCGGTGGCAAGCAATACAAGGTTGCCGAAGGCGATCTTCTCAAGATCGAAAAACTGGACGGCACTGTCGGCGACAGTGTTGAATTCAACGAAGTTCTCCTCGTCGGTGGCGACGATGTCAAGGTCGGCACTCCGCTGGTCGACAAGGCCAAGGTTGTGGCCCGGATTGTCGAGCAGGGGAAGGACAAGAAGATTCGGGTTTTCCACATGAAGCGGCGCAAGACCCATCGCAAGATGAATGGTCATCGTCAGCCGATCACCCGGGTCAAGATCACCGGCATTGAATCATAGGAGGTACTGAAAATGGCGCATAAAAAAGCAGCAGGTAGTTCTCGTAACGGTCGTGACAGTGCCGGCAAACGCCTCGGCGTCAAGCGGTTTGGTGGTCAGGAAGTGACCGCCGGCTCGATTCTTGTCCGTCAGCGTGGCACCACCTTTCACCCCGGCAACAATGTCGGCTGCGGCAAAGACTACACCCTCTTCGCTCTGGTTGACGGCGTCGTCAAATTCGAACGCAAGGACAAGAAACGCCAGAAGATCAGCGTCTATCCGAACTGATCATCCGGGCTAATCAGACTTATAACGCCCGAAGTCCCTTTGCGGACTTCGGGCGTTTTTCATTTGTACGG
>PKUH01000104.1 GCA_002869615.1 Desulfuromonas sp.
CTCCAGAGAGCTCTCGGCTCTCTCGTCGGTTTGCTCCTGGCAACGAGTGGTTGCCCCCACCTCGGATATTTCCGGCCTATGGCACGATTCCATCTGCCCCTGTCGTCGGAAGAGGACACCTTTATGCGGGCCGCCGGGATGTATCTTCTGGGAACGTACTTGTCGGCGCAAGGGGATAAACGCCTGGAGTTGAGCCTGGATGGATTGAAGGATATTTATCATAACCTCGGCATAATCAATACAGCCATGGCCCGTCGTCTCCGCCAGGCTGCGCAAAACGATGCCTCGGTTAATGCCCTGATTCTGCTCGATATGTTTGTCAAGAATATGCCGTCTTTGCTGGAAGATAAACTGGAAACCTTACGGCCGCTTTTTTCGTCTTATTTCGCTAAGCCCGGTATTCAGGCAGGGAAATAGTCAATATCGGGTTTTACCTGTTTTGGTTTGTAGCTGATAATCGGTTTTTTATCGGGAGTTTGTTTCGACATTCTGCGGTTATCGGTTCGCTGACTGAAAAACTGCAAACTGGAACAATCTCTTCTTCTGGGTTTTTTCACGCCAAGGTGTGCCCCATTCGACAATGAAATTCGGGATCTTCTGCAATGGCTGGCCGGTTGAATCTGGATGCCCGCTCTGGATTCCGGATTCACGCCAGGATTGAGATGATCATCAGGCTTTGTAACCCCGATAGCGGTTTGCTGGTGTTTGAGCACGATGGTGGTTCCGTGCACGGTCTGGACTGTTGCCGGACGATTCCGGAACACGGTGACGTAGCGCGCTTATGCTTGCCTGGACGTATAGACTGTATCGGGTCGTTAATATTGATTCCGGCTCTCTTTGATCTCGTTGACCAGACCCGCACCACGTATCGTTTCTACGTACTTTTTATCCCCCTGATATATGGTTCATCGCGTTTTATCGGGAATAAATGGTGCGCACCCAAATACCGCCATACTTTTTCAATCGCACCATGAAAGCATAATTCCAGTTCGCCGGTATCACCCGCCTGATGATCAGGTTCCCTCACTGCGCAGATTTTAATCCGGCAGTCACTGGCGTTCCCTGAACGCCGGATTAAAATCCGCTTGCTCGGCGGTCTCATATATGGCCCCGGTAGAGCAGTGGAAATGTTAAAAATGCTTTCTACAGGGGACACTTCTGTAATTCGGGTAGTGTCCCCGTGCAACTTTTCGACTCCGATCGGGAATCCATTGATGATTTTGACCCACCCCCGGTGCTCTTGAGGTCGCCCTTTGGCACCGCGTTCACTGAACCGTAGCCCAACCGCAACCGCCACGGAGACGTGCTGCGTTTGCCTCAAGGCAAACTCCTGAGCAGCAAAGTTGAACAGAAATAATCCTGACCGTACAAAAAAGCCCCCTGCAAGGGAGCCGTTTTCTGCATACTCTTTTATGGCTCAATAAAAGAGTATGGCGGAGTGCGCGGCCGCGACCGCGCGGTTCTCCCAACGTAAACTTTTCTCCGGGGACACTTCCCTGAACTTCGGGAAGTGTCCCCATCTAACAGGTGCCGCCATAAACAAAACCAATCAAAACCGTCGGTATCGAACGACCGGCTCCTGACTTTTCTTGCTTGTCCTGAGCCAGCTGAAGGAGGAGTCTAACGTTGTATTCACTCTAATCTGCGAAGAACCTAATATATAGCTGTTTCGGGCTGCTCTCTTCTTCGGGGCAATGACTGTTATTTATTGCCTGTTTCGAAAGGGAAATCGCCTGTTCAATAATTGCACACGTACCGGTATGCTCTGTATTGTGAAAAGTGTCAATAAATTCAATGGTTTGCATTTTTTTAAATGAATTCATCTGCGCAGAAATTGAACCAGAAGCTCCCGCCTGCCAATGAAATAAATTCAATGATTACAGCATGTTATGGCTATTTTTTAGTTGGCATTCTTCTCGCTAATATAGATAGTCATGAACACAAATCTGACATACAAGCCATTCCAGAGTTTTCTTCTCCTTGCGGTCATCTTTGCCCTGGTCGGTTGCGGCGGCGGTGGCGGTGGCGACGTGGGTACCAATTCAAATAAAGTCATAACGACCCCCGATCCGACCGAGGTCACCGAACTTCAATACCTGACCGATACCTATGGTTTGCAGCAGCCCGATTATATCTCGGTCAACGAAAACAGTCTTGGTCTGGTTCTGCGGGCCGAGTTGATTGCGGCAGAGGATGATGAAATGTGGTTTGATACGAACATCCTGCGAATCGATTGTCCGGCCGACATCGAGCCGGGTTCCTATGACCTGGGGACGGATGAGTCGATCTGCCGTCTGACCATATTCAACGGATTCGCATCAACATCGCTTATGACCGTTGGGGGAACACTCGAGATTGTTGAAAATGGAGAGTGGTTTTCCGGGAGTTTTGAAGCCCTGCATGTTGATGCCAGCTTTGCCGATGAACCGATGAACTGGTTGTCGGCAAGCTTTTCGGCGCCGGTCGGAACCGGTGAGCCGGTAGCCGAATCCGGGCCGCCGGTGCCAACCGGGGCACAGACATTGTTTACCGATCATTGCAGCAGCTGTCACGAACTGGCCTCACTGTCACGCATGGGCCCCTGTGTTTCGGAGCTACTGGAGGTCGACCCGGAACATATACCGATCAGCCTGGTCCCGGATGAAGTTTACGCTCTGAAAGTCCTTATGAACGCAACTGATCCAGTGGATGGTCTGACCCTTCCTCACTGATTCCTCAGTTGCGACCCATCCAGCGGAGTGCGTCTCGAACCGAGTTTTGGTCGAACTTCATGCGGAATTTCACATAAGGACCCTGGGCGGTGTACTCGGCCTGCGAGAAATCATCATCCTGGAAGCCCTGGTAATTGTAGCCGAGGCTGATCCAGAAGTTTTCAGCCGGTGAGTACCCGATCGAGGCGCCGGAGTGATAGAGCGATTGACCAAGTTCCTGAACGGTCAGAGCGCTACCATGCAGTCCGACATCGATCCGGTTGCTGATGTCGTGGCGCCATTCACTTCCGAAGAGCCAGGTCATCCCGGAGTAGTCGATTGTACCGAAATCGTCGGCGGCATAACGGACGCCTGCCTTGAAATTCAAACGATTATTTGCATTGGCACGCCAGAAGGCATTGAGCCGTTCGACGATCTTCCAGTGTGCGGTTTTCGCGGTTGTAGTTTCGTTCAATGAGGTCGCCAGATCGAGCCGGTTCAGGATCAACCAGACCCGGTTGTCGGGACGATAAGCAAGGCCGAAGCTCAGATCAGCATCAGTCGACGTGCTCTGGTCAGATCGATCCGTTGTGAAGTAACTGCCATGCAGGCTGAGGCCCAGGAACGTTTCTGGCTCGACGATTGACCCGGCAAACAGTCCCCACCGCTCTTCCGTGTCACTGGTGCGGTACTCAACCCGGGTGTCGAAGGTCCAGTCAATTTCACGGTACGAAAGGCCAGTTGAAAGAGCCGTAAAATCTTCGGAACTGCCGGATGCCGGTGGTTGATCCGGGTGGAATGAGCTGTTATTAGTTCCTGAGATGAGCTGACTTCGATCAACCGAAAAGTTGAGGCTCAGCTTCGGGTTGATCTGCCAGGTCTGCAGCAGGCCAAGATTGCCAAAGACCCGGCGACCGGCTTCATTGAGGTTCTGTTCCATCGAGGTCCGGATCTGCCCACCGTCCCATGGGGTGGCATTCAGTCCAACCCGGGTGCTGGCCGTATCGGCCGCATCGCCGGCGGTGATCTCCTGCTCGGCAAACAGTGACACCGAACGGTTCAGTTTATAGTTAGCGCCGACCGCCGTCCGGGTCGGGTAATCGCGGTTTTCGTTGTTAGCGATCGACTGCTCGTGACGCAGGGTCAGGTCAAGTTTTTTGGTGACATGATAATCGGCAGCAAAGGTTATTTGGTCAGAAGTTTCCGTAAGTCCGGTTGGCTGGTCGTCTTCAGCGTGGCGCAAGCCGGCACTCAGATTGTAGCGCTTGTCGTGATAATTAAGCGCAGCTTCCTCAACGGTCCGTTTGATGGCGGACGTCAGGTTTTCCTGCTTGTAGAATTCGGCGTCAACATCAAGCCTCTGGCTGAACCGGTAACGCAGATTCGTGCCGAATTTACGCGTTCCCGATTCACTGGCATTTTGCTGGCCGAGACCGAACCCTGCATCCTGCTCGCGCATATAGGCTGACAAGTCGAAGAGTCGGGTACGGTGTTCAATCTCGGCCAACCAGGCGTCACCCTCCGTGTCGAGGAGCGGGGTAGTGGTCCCGGTTGTTGCCCATTCACCGGAAACGGTCAGGCTGTCGGTCAGTTTCAGCTTGGCGTCAACACCGTAAAGATCGCTCGCAACGGCATTCTGCCCTTCGTGGACCAGGCTGGCGCCGATTTCGACATTGCCATTGCCGGTCCGGCTGTAAGCGCGGCCGCCGTAGGTATAATCCTCAGCCCCTTGTGCCCCGGTTTCATAGTCAACGGTAATGAAGATCGGGTTGAGCCCCTGATCGCGGCTCTGTATCGGTTGCTTGAAGAAGATGGTGCCGGCGAAATAATCGATGTCGTAGTCAAGATGTCGTTGTAATGAACGGCTTTCGAGAATCTGCTCACTATGGAACCGGTCGCGGGTTTCGAGAACGATTTTTTCCGAATTGATGACAATGTCACTCTGGCTGAGCCGATAGAGTCCCGAAGTGCCATCCCCCCGGATTTCGTCACGGACAAAACCCTGAGCTGTTTCACTGGCAAAGGCCGAGTAACCGAAGTGTTTACCACTCCATTCAGATTTGAGGCCGGTCAGGCTCCTGTTGTAACGGGAGAGATCGGTTACGTTCATGCCGGTGTTGATGTCACCGAACATGGTATAGAAGCGTTCGCGTTCAATCCTGATAAAGAGCTTCTCGGCGCTGGCGGCAGCGTAACCCTGTTCGGAGGTGTCGCCGTACACCGTATAATATGTTCCCGGATCGATGATTTGTTGCAGGCTCCGATCTTTCAGGTCTTCCTTGTCCGAATCGTAGGCGAGGGTCAACAGCCATTCGCCCCTGATCTGACCCTTGGCGAAGAAAGCGATGCGGCCGTCATCGTAATAGTCTTCTTCCGGCGCGTTCGGATCGAGCGGCTGGATGTTACCGGAAATCGAGTTGTAGCCGGCGGTCCCTTCGCCAAGACCGACCAGAATCCAGTCCCGTTTTTCCGGAGCGATGTAAACGTCAGCCTCAACTTCGGAATCCTCGTAACCGAGAACAATGTGATAGAGGCCGGCTTTGTTGACCGGATCGAATGTTGCCGTCCCCGAGCTGTTGACAGTGAGCAGATTGGCATCGGGAGCGTTCGGCAAGCGGCGGTTCTTGATCTCCGCCGGGATGAGCTCACCATTGCGGACCTCCAGTTTTGCTCCGGCCGGGATGCGTTGGCCGGATTCATCGTAAGTTGCAACCTGGATTTTGACCGGCGTACGCCCATCGGCAATATTGCCTTCGGTATCGATAACTTCGAGACGGGCAATCTTGCCGGTCCGGTTGATCGTGATCTCCTGTTCGAAGCGGGTGTTGCCGAAAGGACCGATGCCCTCGATCTTGAGGTTGTGCTGCCCGGGTTCGCCGAAATCGATGCCGATATAAGTCATCAAAATGGTTTCGCTGTCCGGCTCAGTCATCCTGAAACCAACCCTTTCCTCAGGGATTTCAGTGCCGTCGACAGATAGTTTCGGTTTCAGTTTTGAATCAATTCTGACCCGGATGGCATCGATCCGGTGCGGCAGGTTATGTCCAGCAGCCGGAGAAAGAATGCCGGTTGCAACAGGTTCAGGGTCATTTTCAGGATTCCTTGATTCCAAAGCGGTTTTCAGGGACCCGGCTTTGCCGGACTGCGCTTCGATTTTTTCATTTTCCGGGTCAATAATAATCCGATGCAGGATTCGCAGCTCGGTGCGTCGGTTCAATGCCATCCCTTCCTCGGTTTCATTGTCGGCCATCGGCTCGGCGGCACCCATGCCGACGATGACGAGCTGTTCCGGATCGAGATTGAGTTGTTCCTGGAGTCGACGCGAGACAGATTCGGCCCTGGCTTCGGAGAGCTCGAAGTTGTCACGGTAGAGAATCCCTTCACGCCAACTGATGCGGCGTTCATCGGTATGTCCGACGACAAAGACCTTGATAATGTTGAGTTTTTCAATCTTTTTCGCGGCCTGGTCAACTGACGCGATATCGTCCGGACTGAGGACGGCGTTCAGGGTGCCGAAATGCGGACGTATCAACAGCTCCTTGATGGTGGCGCGCTCTCCCCTGGAGATCCAGATCAGGGTGCTTTCCGCATCCGGCGTGACCAGCCCCTGGCTTGCCGGTGTGTCGAAGTGCAGACGGGCATGGGCCGGCATTTCACCGGTGCTGGTCTCCTGATCAATGAATGTCTGGAAGATGACCGTGCTCTGCCAGGTGTCTGCCTGGTCAGGAAGAACATAAGTAAGCTTTTGTCCGTCAATCTCCGGATCGGTCAAGGTCAGATCGTTCAGACGGGAGCTGCCCGGAAGGTAGGTTGCCTCGGGCGGCAGCTCAACTTCGAGTGTCTGGTTCCGGAACGGAATATCGTTGCCCGCCAGGGTAACGGTATAGGTTGCGGCAGAGCCGATCGCGTAGTCGTTGTTGAGGGCGATTGACACCTCTCCGTTGATCGGCTTGTCGTGGATGTAGAAGTCGGCGCGCCAGAGACTGCCGGGCTGCAGATCGACAAAACGTGACTCCGGGTTGTCGGCGAAACGGGTGTGCTCCTCGCAGCTGACCGCCTCGTATCCTTCCGGCAGGGTAATCGGATCGATCTGGACAACATGGGTGCCAGGGATGACCCCTTCGATGTGGTAGCGGCCGCGGTTGTCGGTCAGTACATAGGTGCCATCCTCCAGGTAAATCCGGACCCCTTCAACGCCGGCTTCGGTGCCGCAGCCGTTCAGGACCCGCCCGGCGATAATGTTCTTGCCGTTGCCGAGTTCATCACGGACTCGAACGGTCGCATCGGCCGGATTGGAAACCTGCCCGGAAACGGCCCGGGCGAGGGCGTCGCTCGGATATTCTCCCGGCAGTATGGCGCCGACCTGGCTGCGGAAATCGATATCGACGGTTGTTCCGGTCGGGATGTCGCCGATTGAGAAAACAAGGGTGCTGCCATCGGCTGAAACGGCCGGGTCGGCAGCAGGGATTCCGTCCACGGTTGTCGATCCCGGTTGATAACGGAAACCGGCCGGCAGCTGCTGGGTGATGCTGACGGTTGTTGCTGTCACGGCTGCGGTATTTTCGACGTTCAGCGTAAAGGTGAAGATGTCACCAGACGAGACCAGGTTACGGTCGGTGCCCATTTGCAGCCAGAGCCCGGAGCTGCTTCCGGTCGTTCCCGGATCGAGCGGAACATCAACCCTGATCGGGACACCGGTGCTGACGGTAATGATTCCACCGTAGGAATCCGGGGTCTGGACAGTGTAGGCTCCGGCCGGGCTGGCTGCCGCCGATGGGAAAATATAGCCGGTTGGCGGGATGACCTGCAATCGATAGTCGCCGGCCGGGATGAGTGGGAACCTGAACCCACCGGGAGGGAAGTTGTAGGTTAATGAACCAGCTGTGACGATGCTGCCACTGACAACCCGGCCCGGGTAGGCTGAGCCATCATCGCCGAGAACAGTTGTTGCATCAAGTCCGGTAGCCTCATCAATGAGAACAACCTCCGCACCGTCTACCGGAAGGCCTGTGGCGCTGTCAAAAATGAAACCGTACGGATCGACCAGGCTGGTTGCCGAGGCCGAATCTCCGTTGACAGGATCAATGTAATCAGCCTGAATCAACTCATCGGTTGTTACTAAGAGCTGACCGTCAAAATCAACCGGAGGCAATGGGCTCAGGTAAACATAACCGATATAAATACCTGTATTTAATCCTGTTTCAGCTAACCGTAATAATTCAAGATCGCCGGAAACAGTTCCTGATACCTGGACCAGAACCGTTTCAGCAGTTGTCGTATCAATGTTTTGATCGGGATCGGTCACCCTGATAACGACAACGTCGTTATTGAGATAACTTGTTGCCGCGGTAAGGGTACCCGGATTCGGTTGCAGGATCGGGTTGAAAGTCCCCGGTGGCGCAGCAGAACTGAATTCAGTGACTGGAAGAGTGGTTCCAAGAGGATCATCAACGGTCCGCAAAAATTCGATTGTTGCGGACGAAGAGGGTGGCGAAACCAGTACTGTCGCGGGGTTCGAGTTCATGGTAAACCCGACGCCGCTGTAGGTGTAGTCAAGGGTCGCGATGTTGTCGATATTATACGCTTGAGCTGTTGCCGCCCCCGCTACCAGGAAACAGGTAACGAGCAACGCCCGTCCCAGGCGATGAAGAGACTTCATCGACAAGGACCGGCGGACCGGGAAGTGCGTCGCCGCACTTCCCGATCTGACGGGTTGAGGTTGCTGACCTCTGCTCACAGGGCGCAACAAGACGCTGAACGCAAATATACATTTGCGCCGGATGCGTTCCGTTACGGTCGTTATGTGAGAACAGGTCAGGTTCATAAGTTCCTAATCAGGCACGCTCAGGTTGCCTGACTCATCAGTCCACAGTGACAATCAGGGTAACCGTCAAGATTGAACTGGCATTCAAATCTCCGACATTGACGCCTGCAGCAAGAGCTGCTTCTGTTACCGCTGTTGTCGCACCACCGTCAATCGACCATTCAGCTGACTTGAAGGTTGTAAACGTAGGGGCCGAGTCAGTGACAGTGACGCCACTAGCGGTAGCACCGCTGGTATTCTCGACCGTGATCGTGTAGGTAATATCCTGGCCGGGTGCCGCGCTGGTCGGGCTGGCACTCTTGTCAATGGTCAGGGTCGCCCGGGTGACGGTTATGGTCGGGTTATTGACCGAACCGGAAGCACCGTCTACCTGCGAGGCAGCCGTCAGGGTCATGGCGTGTGTTCCATCGGTTGCACCCGAGTACGTACCGGCGGTCATGGTGAAGGTTAAAGTGCGCTGTTCGACGACCGGATCACCGACTGAAACGGTGACACTTGCCGCATTCGTTGTGCCAAAATCGTACAGAGTCACGGTACTGTCGGTTGTATTTTCGGTAACAGTATTGATCGTGTACGCAGTAGTCCCAATGTAGACGGTCTCGTTAGCAGCAAGGCCGTGATCGGCCGCCAGACCGGCGATTGTGATCGTGTCGGTTGCTGCGGCAGCGGTCAGGACCATCGAAGCGCCGAGGTCGACAGTGGTCGGGTTTGTGCCTAAGTAAGTCGGAGCACCGAGGTCACCTGTTTCCGCTGACCCAAGGGTCAGGTCGTAGATGTCGGTGCCATTACCTTGACTTCTTATGGTGTAGGTAATGTCCGCATCTGTTCCCTCACTAATGGTCGTGCCAGGTGAAGTGCTGTCATACAGGACCGTCGGTCCGAATGGTTGCTTATCGACAGTAACGGTTGCTGTTGCCGGGACAGGTCCCGCGTTAGGGTTACTGTTCCAGTCAACGTAAGCGGTGTTGGTGATGATGGTCCCGGCGGCCGTAGCGGCCAGTGCTGATGTCGGAGCCATTATCAGGGAGAGAAACAGGGCCGATATCATAATCCCTGTTATGTTTCTGAACATTGTCCTTGGTTTCATCTCTTTTCTCCTTTTTTTGTTAACTTTCTTCATGTCTGTTCGTTGTTTGATTGCGTTGTCGTTGTGATTCGTGGTCAGGTCTGGCGGTTTACCCGCATGCCACCAGAAGCGCGGCGCTGGCGGTCCCGCTCGAGTAAGGTTTAAGGCTTTCAGGTGGTAAGGTATGATTTCGAGGTTCATGGTTTATCTCCTTTCGGGTCTAAAATATTTTGGGGTCAATTATTGAATTATTATTTCAAATGAAACCTGTCCGCTTTCTCCGGGAGGGAGAGTGGGTATCTGCCAGCGGATATGGGTATATTTCTCCGGTGAAGCAACCTTCGTTTCGGTGTTGCCATCCGGGGTTGTGGTCTCGTATGTAAGCAGTGAAGGTTTTCTGAACGATTTGCCACTATCTATCGAGAAGAGTGGCGAAATTTGTTTGTAGGTCGTCACCGATCCGGCCAGGTAAAGCGTGCTGGAAGGAATCGGGTTGTCGATGACAACGTTTTCCGCAACGGCATCGCCGCTGTTACGGAACAGCAGCGTGAAACGGAGAGTGTCGCCCGGCACCGTATTTTCAGTCTTTACATACCGTGTTTGAATGGTGCCGTTGTCTTCGCTAACGACCTGTTTTTCGACCAGGGTATCAATGGTGACCTGGGCCGCTGCGAAGGCAGCAACAGGTAATGCCAAAATGCCGATAATTATGGAGATTGTTGTCAATTTTGCGAGTTTCATAAGCAACCTTCTTTCTTCTTCATTTGTTATTTAATGACGGTCTGGTATATGACGGTAAAGCTTTCAGCTGCCGGCAACGACCCGTTGTATGTCACTGTCCATTTGGCAACACGACCATCGCTGCCGGCCGGTGCGCCGCCGCCCCCATCGGTCAGGGTGATGGGTGTGCCGCTTTGATCTTCATAAGAGATGGTGCCGACGGTCAGTCCGCTATCCGAAAACGGACTCGGATCAATATAAGTAAAAGGTGTTCCGTTGCCGTAAGGATTGACCCCAAGCGCAACGAAATTGCTCATCATGACATCATCGAGAATCACGTTGTTTGCCGGTCCCGCTCCGGTGTTGGTGATAATAATCGTGTAGGTTATGGTGTCGCCGGGCTGGGCGCTGGCCGAACTGGCGCTCTTGAGAATCGTCAGGTTGGCTACCGGCGCGGCTACCGGAGTAAGGATGGCATCTTCCAGGTTGTTGCCCAAGACCGGGTCATAGGTACCAGCGGCAGTAATTTCAGCCGTGTTGGTGATGTCGGTCCCCGCCGTACTGAAGTCGATGTCCGCGGTGATCGTCAAGGCCGCCGAGGTCTGTTTCGCCAAAGTCAGGCCGCTCAGGTCCCAGATCCCAGTGGTTTCATCGTAGGTGGTGCCAGGCTCGGGGGTATGGCTGCTATAGGTTAGTCCCGTGGGAAGCAGGTCGGTTACCTCGAGCCCGTTAGCGCTTGTCGGCCCGTTGTTCAGGACGGTGATGGTAAAAACCACCGTATCCCCTTCCTGGGGCGTGGCGTTGTCGACGATTTTGCTCAAGGCCATATCGGCCTCCTGGACAACCAGGATCACGCTCGCGGTGTCGTTGGCCGTGTTCGGGTCGGGTAGGCTGCTGTTCGTAACGGTTGCGGTTTTGGTGAGCGTTGTGCCGCCGGTGCCGGCATCGACAGTTGCGACGAGCTCTAGCGCGATTGTCGTGCCTGAAGCGAGGGTGCCGACGTCCCAGATTCCGGTGGCTTGATCGTAGGTGGTGCCAGGCTCGGGATTATGGTTGCTGTAGGTCAGCCCTGTCGGCAGAAGGTCTTTGACCTCGATGAGGTTGGCGCTGTCGGGCCCGTTGTTGGTCAGGGTCAAGGTGTAGGTCACCGTATCGCCGACCGTAGGTGTCGGGGTGTCGGCGACCATGCCCAGGGCGAGGTCGGCGCCGCCGACGATGACCGTCACCTGGGAGGTGTTGTTAGTGCTGTCGGTTTCCGCTTCGTCGAGGCTGCTGACCAGGGCGGTGTTGACCAGGGTCGTGCCGTTCGCTGCGGTGACATCTGCGGTCACAGTGAGGGTGACGGTGGTGTAGGCCGGCAGGACGGTGTCGCCGCCGCTCTTGTTGCCGATCACCCAGATCCCGGTACCATCATTGTAAGAGGTCTGGCTCCCGTAGTCGGAGCTCGAAGAAACGTAACTGAGCCCGGCGGGGAGGACTTCGCTGATCTCGAGATTGGTTGCAGTGTTGGGGCCGTTGTTGGTGACGACAAGGGTGTAAGTGATCCTGTCGCCGGTCGAGGGGTTGTTTTGGTCGACACTTTTAACAACCGAGATGTCGGTTCCGGCTACGCCGATAAGCACGCTGTCGGTATTGTTGTCGTTAACCGGGTCTTCCTGGTCTGCCGACTGTAGCGAGGCGAAGTTGAAGAAGGTTGCGGGGTCGTTTTTGCTGATGTTTACGGTACATGTAATCGTGAGTGTGGCGGTGTTGCCCGGGGCTGCAGCAGTGATCGTGCCGACCGTCCAGAGGTTGGTCGTTTCAGAATAGCTGCCGATGTCTGCCGAGGAGCTGACATAGTCGAGTTGACCGGGAAGTTCATCAAAAATGACTACGTTGGTCGCATCGATCGACCCCTTGTTCTCGACGGTGATGGTGAAGACGATGGTATCGCCATCCTGTGGCGTCGTGTTGTCAACCGACTTGGTGATGTCGAGATCGATGTAACGGACGGTGATGTTGATGCTGTCCGAATCATTGCTGGTGTCGGCATCGACCGGTCCGGCGATAACTTCTGCGGTGTTGCTGATGATCTGGCCGGCCGTGCCGCTGGCAACGACGGCGGTTATGGTCAGTGACGTACTTGCTCCTCCGGCCAGTTCCGTAGGAGGCGGGGTGTTGTCGAAAGCCCATATTCCGGTTGCCGGATCGTAGGTGGTTCCGGCCGGCGCGGAATGGCTGCTGTAGGTCACCCCGGAGGGCAGCTGATCCTCGACCTGGATCCCGGCTGCCGGGTTGGCGCCGAGGTTTTCTAGCAGCAGCGTGTAAGTAATGGTATCTCCGACATCAGGCGTAGGATTGTCGACGTTTTTCGTCAGGCGTAAATCGGTGCCGTCAACATAAAGGGGCACGGATGCGCTGTCGTTGGTGCTGATCGGATCGCTCTGGTCGACCGAAGAGATAGCCGCGGTCTTGTTGATGCTCGCATTGCTGGTTGCATTGACCGTCGCGGTTATCTCCAGGGTCTCACTGGCGCCGTTCGCCAGGGGGCCGAGCGTCCAGGTTCCACTCCCGGAGCCAGCAGTGTAGCTGTAGCTGCCGGCGCTGGGATTGCTGCTGACATAGGTGAGTTCGGCTATGTTCCAGAGGTCGGTGAGAACGATTCCGGTGGCATCGTATGAGCCGTTGTTGGTCGCGGTCAGGGTAAAGACGACGGTGTCGCCACCGTTCGGAGTAATCGTGTCGGCCGAAAGGGTAAGAGCGATGTCTGCTCCGGTTACCGCGACAGAGGCAGTGGCGCTGTTGTTGGAAGGATCGGGGTCCACTGCCGGTGATCTGGCAGTGATGGCGGCGGTGTTGGTGATCGATGTCAGGCTGGTTCCCGGATCGACCGAAGCGACAATATCGAGACTGACGTTGTTGTTGGCAGCAAGGGTGTTGATCGACCAGATCCCGGTTGCAGGGTTGTAGTAGCTGCCGGTACCGGTATCGCTGACATAGGTGAGCCCTGGCGGGAGCAGGTCCGTGACCTTGATACTGGTGGCGTTGCTGGGGCCATTGTTGGTCAACGTCAGTGTAAAAGTGACGTTGTCACCTTCGTCGGGGGTAGAGTTGTTGACGCTCTTTGTGAGAGCGAGATCGGCTGCCGGAAGAGCTTTGATGTTGGTGCTGCGAACTTCGAACTGATCGAGGTCGGCATCAGCGGCATCGACGTAGCTGGCGGTAACAAATTCGATTGGTGAAGCCTGCAGTATTTCGTCTGAGGATGCCGGTGCCTCTTCTGTTGTCAGGCTGGCGTTAAAAACTCCCGAGTCGACTCCGGTTTCAGTCAGGGTGACGGTTACGGTGTCTCCGTTTGACACGATGGTGACGCTAACGGTTTCGCGCAGAGTCGGAATGCTGTTCTGGTCTGAATCGTCGACCCTGATAAAAAGTGGTTCTCCGGGATAGAACTCGGTGTCGGAACCATTGCCGGCGATATCGGCAACAAATGCTATGGTGGCGGTCGCAGGTAGTTCGCCGTTCGGCAGAACTTCATCGGAGAGACCGTCTGTGAGGGTCGGGGTGCCGGCGGAGGTGCCAAGGTCGGCAGTCAGGGTCTGGGCGCTGTTGGAGCTGCCGATAAAAAGGCGGATGAGTGAATCGTCGGTCAGGCCGAGGGTCGATTTGAAGATGTCGAACGGCATGCGGTAGTCGAGGTAGTAATCTCCGTCTCCGCCGAAGCTTGAAGTCGGGCCATCGGGGTCGGTCGGAGTTAGAACCCGGTAATTGCCGCTGACCGGGGCGCTGTTGAGCAATTGAGACCAGGTTTTTGTCTCGGCTTTATCGCTCGGATCGCTGATATTAGTCTTGGTGGTATTTGCGGCGAGGTAAATGCTCTCGGGTGCTTTGATACCGTCAAGCATGAGCAAGAATTCATAATCGCCGGCATCGCCGTCGGTGTCGAACAGGAAACCCCAGCCGAAGGGGTCGAGGGCGGTCAAAGAGTTGTCACGCGGGTCTTGGTCGATGCGTTGGCGAAAGTAGATATAGGTGCCATCGTTGTACATTGAGCCAGCCGGGAAATTGGTGGTGTCACCGACGATATCCCTGGACGTAGCGCTATCCTTTTGAGGGTCATCAACGAAGTCGCCGCCGTTGTAATAAAGGGCGTTCCAGTCGCTTTCAGCCGGCCAGGCTTCGGCACTGTTTACCGTGAAATGAAGTGAACCAAGCAGGAAGAAAAAAAACAGAAAAAAGTAAAAGCAGCCGTTTGATTTTTTAAAAATTAAGGCTTTTTTTGCAAGATTTACCGGTCTTGTTGCACATAAGTGTGACAAGAGTGTGACTGTTTTTGTCATTAAATGTGCATTGTTTGGCAATCTTTGCATGCTACCTCACAAAAAAACACCCGATTTATGTTGCCGAAACCGGGTGTTTGCTTGTGCTGGATACGGAGTCTGCCGTTTTGATTCTTCCAGTAAACAACACCCCTCTTCGGCGGCCAGGCTGCCTGTAAAATTCAATAATTACAGGCCCTTAACTCTGCGTCCCCGGATTTCCCCGGGTTTGCTCTTATCGGAGAGGATGTTTATGTTATTCGTCTGCTCGTTCCGTAAACCTCATAACTAATTGAATTTTCGAGTTCGTGAACGATTACGTGTGAATCTGGTTGTTCCTGTAAATATGTGCATCGAGTGTGCCAAACAGGAGTGGATTTCTAACGAAAGGCATTAAGTTACAGGGGGTTATAAAAAAAGCCCTTCCGGAAATCCGGAAGGGCTTTTGCTGTGAATCCTGAATCAGTCGGCGAAATTTATTCGCAGAGATCGACTTTGATGTCCCAGTTCTTGATGCGCATGGTGCCGTTTTCGGCCATATTCTGCTGCATCTTGAAGGCCCGATCAAACAGCTGCGGCTCATGACCGACACCCTTGGCGATACATTCCTTGGTCGACATGTCGAGGTAGTCGGTAAGGATCGGCTTGTACTCCGGATGCGCACATTTCTCGATAATGAGCTTGGCCCGCTCCTTCGGAGCAACGCCACGCAGGTCGGCCAGACCCTGCTCGGTAACCAGCACATCGAGGTCGTGCTCGGTGTGGTCAATATGCGGAGCCTTCGGCACAACGCAGGTAATGCCGAGCGGGTCGGTTTTGCTCGGACGGGTTGACGGGCTGTGCATGATCTTCAGGTAGCCGTTCCGCAGGTAGTCACCGGAACCGCCGAGACCATTGATCATCCGGGTGCCGCCGACCAGGGTCGAGTTGGCGTGGGCATAGATGTCGAACTCAACCGGAGTGTTCATGGCGATAACGCCGAGACGACGGATCGGCTCCGGAGCGTTGGCTATGGACAGCGGACGCATGACAACCTTGTCAGCATACTTGTCCCAGTTTTCGAAGAAGCGCGGGAAGCCCGGATCTTCGGAGAGGGAAAGTGAACAGGCCGAAGCGAAGTTGAGGTTACCGCCGTCGATGAAGTCGAGCATGGTGTCCTGCAGAACCTCGGTGTATACCGACAGATTCGAGAACGGGCCCTTGGCGAGGCCACCGACAACAGCGTTGGCGATGGAACCGACACCCGACTGCAGCGGCAGCAGGTTCTCAGGCAGGCGACCCTTTTTAACTTCGTGAGCGAAAAACTCCATGATGTGGCCGGCGATCGCTTCCGAAGTGTCGTCCATATCGGCAAAGGCACGGCCCTTGTCGCGGTGCTTCGATTCAACAACAGCAATAACCTTGTCGGTGTCGCACGGCACATACGGGGTGCCGATACGGCTGTCAGCCGAGGTGATCAGGAACGGTGCCCGATTCGGCGGCTTCTGCTGCATGTGAATGTCGTGCATTCCTTCGAAGGAAGGCTGGCCGGTGTTGACTTCGAGAATAATCTTGTCGCACAGGCCAATCGCTTCAGCCACGATACCGCAGGAAGAGGTCAGGGCGAGGCCACCATCTTCAGTGATCGCGGAAACCTCGAAAATGCCGATGTCATAACGGCCATTTTCGGTGTAGAAGCCGTAGCTGATGTCCTGGGCAAAGTGGCCGAGGTGCTTGTCACCCATGCGGATGCGGCCGGCGTTAATACCCTTGGCAATGTTCTTGCCGGTCTGGTAAGGCCAGCGGCGATCAATCATATCGAGGGTCGCCCAGCGGTCTTCGGTCTCGGCGCCAACCGAGGCACCGATGAAGAGGTTGAATCTCATTTTGCCTTGCAGGTTATTCGCTTCCACATGGTCAGCCAGGGCAATCGGAACCGCCTTGGGATAACCGGCCGGGGTGAAACCGGACCAGACCAGGTTTTCACCTCCCTTGAAAAACTGAACGCAGTCTTCAGCCTTCATAACCTTGTTGAGCAGGGACTTGCGACGAACGCGACTTTCGAGTGTACCGTAATCTGCCATCTCTCTCCTCCTGATAATTTTTCGGAATAACCGGGGTGAAATTTAATTCCGGTCAGTAATAAATCGGGGTAATAAAACAGTGTCGACGCAAAAATCCGACATCCTTAAACTCTTTTATTTCAGTGACTTGCTGTGAGTTTTAAGTAAAAAAAGCCAGGGTTTAATTACACGGTGAAGACCCTGGCACGTCATTTTAAAATCCTGTTATAGGATGCTGACTTTTATATAATGGCGTTCGGCCCAAGTCAAGAAAAAATCCGGATTTTAATATTAAAGAACAGTTCTGGTAAAAGCTTGCCATCCGAAGGTTTATGGACGGTTTGACCGCAGGAATGTGGCCGGAACGGTCAGAAATATTTTTCGAGAGATTTTTTTGCTTTCGGAATCAGTTTACTGTCGGGGTATTGGGTGTAGAGATGATTGAACGATTCGACCGCTTTTTCCTTGTTGTCTTTTTGCAGGTAGGCCTGGCCGAGCAGGTAATAAAGGTCGGCCCGGTCTTCAAACTCCGGAAAGTCAGTGAGGATCGCTTCGAGCCGGCCAATGGCGGCATCCGGTTCTTCGGTGCGGACATAAAACCTGCCGATGGTCAGTTCATGTTCGGCGAGGCGATTCCGGCAGAACGCGATATATCCCTTGACCTCGTCGGCGCGCGGGGTGTCGGGATAGAGCTTCAGCAGGTTGCGAAAGGTAATAATACTGTTGTTTGCGGCGGTCTGGTCGAGTCCGGCCGGCAACACCTGCTTGTAGTAGGACATGCCGAGATAGTATAGAACCGTTTCCGCCCGCTGGTTGTTCGGATGGTTTTTCAGGAAAGATTCGTAAGAGGCGGCCGCTTCAACATATTTTTCATCCTGATAGTATGCTTCGGCTATTTTCATTTCGGCCAGAATATTCAACTCGGGGGAATAGTAGCTGTCCCGGACTTTCTCCCAGGCGGCAATAGCGTCAGGGTAGAGCCCTTTTTCAAAAAGGCGTTCACCTTCCTTGAAATAGTATGCCGGCGAGTTGGTCCGGATGTTTTTGTCGGAGGAACAGCCGACAATGAAAGCGACCGCTATGAATATGATTAAAATATTTCTGTACATTCGATTTATCCAGCCCCGGTTATTAACAACGGCATGCACGGTAAGGTAATACCGGTTGTTTGTCAATGCTCTTGCCGTTCCCGGGGTCAGGTCAGATTGCTTCTTTCAGTTTACGCAGGGCATTCTGCTCGATCTGGCGTACCCGCTCCCGGCTGACGCCGAGATCATCTGCCAGGTCCTGCAGGGTTCTGTTCTCTTCATTCAGGATACGTTCCCTGATGATCTTCTGCTCCCGCTCGTTCAGTGATTGCATCGCTGTCCTGACCTGACGGCTAAGCAAATCGCTTTGCTCTTTCTCGAGCAATAGGTCTTCCTGGCTGCTCCGCTCATCGGCCAGGCTGTCGCCGAGGGTATAGTCATTCCCCTCAAAGAGTTCGACATCAATCGAGGCGTCACGGGCCATCATCCGGACACTCATCTCCGCAACGTCATTTTCCCGGAGGTTCAGTTCGCTGGCAACCAACTGGTTGGTATCGCTGCCGGTCAACTGTTTCAGCTTCTTCCGGGTCTGGTTAAGTTTGAAAAAAAGTTTTTTTTGGGCCTGGGTTGTTCCGATCTTGACCAGCGACCAGCTGCGGATGATGAAATTATGGATATAGGCCCGGATCCACCAGACGGCATAAGAGATCAGGCGGATGCCCCGGTCCGGATCAAATTTTCTGACCGCCAGCATCAGGCCGATGTTCCCTTCCTGCACCAGATCCTGCATCCGCATGCCGTACTGGCGATATTCGTTGGCAATCTTGACAACGAAGCGGAGGTTGGCGCAGATTAACTGATGCGCCGCATCGAGATCACTGTCGCTCTGGTACTTTTTGGCCAGACTGAATTCCTGCTCCCGATCAAGGATCTCGAATTGATTAATCTGGTTCATGTAGTGTTCAAAGCTGTCGGTCATTATTGGCAGATTCAAGGTATTCACCGTTTTCTCCCTGGATGAATTGTTTTTATTATCAGCCGATTAGCACTCTCTTATCGTGAGTGCTAAATAATATCAAAAATTGCATGTCGGGTCTAGGTCGATACAACGGAAAATGAACTGTGCGGATTGACAGCCCCCCTTTACCGGAGACCGCACTGCTCAATGCCGGTTGACAGCAGCCGGTTGCCGCGGAATAATGGCGACAACCTGTTCGCTTAATTGGATAAACTCATGCAGCTACTCTATATTGGCCTGTTCGGTGCTCTCGGCTGTGTTTCACGCTACCTCGTTTCGGGCTGGACCTACAGCCTGGCCGGTCGGAACCTGCCTTACGGCACCCTGGCCGTTAACGTGATTGGCTCTTTTCTGCTCGGTCTGCTGATGGAAGGAAGCCTGCGCAGTACCGTACTGACGCCGGAAATTCGCCTCGGAATCACAGTCGGCTTCATGGGCGGTTTCACAACCTTTTCAACCTTTTCTTTTGAGACAATGCGGCTTCTCGAGGATGGCAGTTTTATCCACGCCGGTGCCAATATTGTATTGAATGTCGTCGTCTGTATTCTCTTCGCCGGGCTGGGAATCTTTCTCGCGCGGCAAATGTGAGGAATGGTGGCTTTAACGAGCTCTACTGCGAAACCGACTTCTCGAAACGGCCTGCCGAAACCATCAGGCTCCCAGGAGAACGAAATGTCAAAAATGGAAGGTGAACAGACGCTGATGCGCATCTTTATCGGTGAAAATGACCGCTGGCATAAACAACCCCTGTACGAAGCTCTGCTTGAATTGTTCCGGACCGAAGGGCTGGCGGGTGCCACGGTGCTCAAGGGTGCGGCCGGATTTGGCGCCAGCAGCGTCACCCACACCGACAAGATTCTGCGCCTCTCCAATGATCTTCCGGTGATCATCGAGGTCGTTGACAGCCAGGAAAAGATTGATGCTGTGCTGCCGAAAATAGATGGCATGTTTAGCGGTGGGATGATCACCATGGAGAAGGCCCACGTAATCTATTATCGAGGAGAGAGAAAATAATGCTCGGTAAAATTGCCCGATTACTCAACAGTGATCCGACGGCTGACTCGCGTAACGAGCGGGAGCGGATCGAGGTTGCAACCTGTGCCCTGCTACTCGAAATGGCGTATGCTGATAAGTCGCTGCATGAGCTCGAAGAGCGGGTTGTGCGTGACATTGTCGCCAGTAAATTCGAACTGTCGGCCGAGTCGGTCAGCGAGCTGGTCGAATATGCCCAGCAGGCACGGGATGAGAGTGTCGACCTGTTCCGTTTCGCCCGGGTGATCAATGAAAACTTCTCAATCGAGGAAAAGCACGAAGTCATGGAAGCGCTGTGGCGGATCGTTTACGCCGATGGTGTGCTCGATAAGCATGAGGATGCACTGGCCCGGCAACTGACGTCCCTGTTGCGGATCTCCCCGAAAAAATCGATTGAACTGAAGCTCAAGGTGCTCGAAGAAATAGATCCGGATCGCTGATGTCCAGCCTTTTGCAAGTCGTCCCGTTGTCACAATCCCTGCTCGGCGATATCCTGCGCGATGGTGATCTGGCCGTCGATCTGACGGCCGGCAACGGCCATGACACATTGTTTCTCAGCCGCTGCGTCGGCCCGACCGGCCGGGTGATTTCGTTTGATCTTCAGCGTGCGGCAATCGACAAGACCGTGCATCGACTTGACGATGCCGGTATCGAGCCGGTTCATATCGGCCCGCCGGTGCCAGCAGTCTGGCACAATGTCCTGTTGATCAATGATGGGCATGAACGGATCGGTGAATATGTCGATACATCGGTCAAGGCAGCGATTGCCAACCTCGGCTACCTTCCCGGTAGCGACAAAAAACTGATTACCCGCCCGGAAACGACTCTCAAGGCCCTGAACGGAATAGCCGAACGGCTGGCGCCGGGGGGGAGGCTCGCCGTCGTTGTCTATACCGGTCATGCCGGGGGCGAGGTCGAGGCCGCAGCGGTCGCCGGATGGTTTGCCGCTCTCGATTCGCTGGCCTGGGATGTTCTGCATATCGATATTCACAATCGCCCGCAGTCACCATTTCTGCTGGTCGCCGAAAAGACCCAACCGAAAAATAATATTGCATCTCGCCCCGATATGAGTAAAATCTAATCCCAGGAGGGGGTCGGGAGATGCTGATGCAATTAAGGTCTGTTGTTATCGATACCAATCCGGAAGACCGGGCGCTGGTCAAAAATGTGTTGGTCGACCTCGGGCAAAATGTCGATGTTTGCACCAGTTTCGAATTCTGTCCGGTTTTCCAGCGACAGGCTGGGCAGTGCCAGCTTTCAAGCCCCTGTTATGATATCCAGATTGTCGGTCAAACCGATCGGTCAACCCGGGCCGGTATCGATTTTATCCACTGGCAGCGCGAGTGCGGCTGCAAGTTGGCGACAGAAAACAGTGCTGCCATGTCTGATTCGTGGTCGACCGAGCAGATCCAGATTGCCGAAGGACTCGGAATCCGTCTCTTCACCAAGCCGTATCTGGTCAGGAATCTTGTTGACTGGATTTACCGGATCAAAAACCGCCACTGATTTTTAACTCTGTCTCATCCCTTTGTGCTACTCTTCTCATTGACAGCAGTGCCCGGTCTGATGTAATCAAAACAATAATTTAGATAAATATCCGGAGATTTTTATGTCACTCATCAACCGTCTGATATCATTGTTGTTGTTCATCCTGATCTGCGTTGTTTTTTCAGCTTCGACCGCTACCGCCGGGATCAAGGAGCGGGAAAAGGTCGAACAGGCGATCCTCACCCTTGACGAAATTATGGAGATCCCGGAAAAGGGGATACCTCCGACCTTGCTGGCCAATGCCGAGGCGATTGCGATTATTCCAAACGTAATCAAGGCCGGAGTTGTGATTGCCGGCCGCTTCGGGCGCGGCGTTCTGCTGGTTCGCAATGAAAGCGGAGAGTGGGGGCACCCGATATTCATTACCATCGGTGGCGGCAGCCTCGGCTTCCAGATCGGCGCGCAGGCAACGGATGTCATCCTGGTCTTCAAGAATCGTCGTGGCACCGACAAGATCTTCCGCGGCAAGATGACTCTGGGGGCTGATGCCGCCGCCGCGGCCGGACCGGTTGGCCGTCGGGCCGAAGCCTCAACCGATGAAACGTTCCGCGCCGGCATTCTCTCTTATTCACGAAGCCGCGGACTATTTGCCGGAGTCTCCCTGATCGGGTCGGTCCTGAGTATCGATGATGACTGGAATCGCGGCTTTTACGAGCGTAAGGTCAAGCCGGAGGATCTGATTTCCGCGATCGGCTCAGCACCGGTTGTTGCCGGGGATTTGAAAAAGAAAATACGGGCCTACGCTGGGCAATAGAATTTATTCATGTTTAATCCGGAATCAGTCCCCCGGTTGCGAAATGTTTCTCGACAGTTAACAGGCGACATCGAGCGGAGGTGCACATGAGCGAATCTTTGACGATCGATTACTGCTATGAGTTTTCAGCGGACTCAAAGAAAAAATTCAGGATCTCCCTGGATCGCACCAACTTGCTGATGCCGCCGGCAGCGGTTGAATCGCCGCCGGCCTGGACCGATCTCGATTTTCACAAATGCCCGTCCTGTACCCTCGATCAGAATCAATTTCCCCAGTGCCCGGTCGCCATCAACCTGGTCTCCCTTGTCGAGGAGTTCCAGGAGTGTCTCTCGTATGATGGCGTGACAGTGACGGTCACAACCGAGGAGAGAGTCTACACCAAGGAATGTGATGTCCAGATGGGGCTGAGCCCTTTGCTCGGTATCATCATGGTCAGCAGCGGTTGCCCGACCATGGAACTGCTCAAGCCGAATGTCCGCTTTCATCTGCCGTTTGCGACGCTCGAAGAGATGGCCTATCGCAGCTTTACCATGTATCTGCTCGGGCAGTTTTACAAGCAGCGCAATGGCGGCGAAGTCGATTGGTCGTTCGACGGGTTTAAAAAGATTTTCAAACAGGTTGGTGACCTGAATCGGGCCTTCTCCGCGAGACTGCAGGCGGCCTCGCAGAAAGATGCCAGCCTCAATGCCCTGGTTAATCTCTACTGCATGGGAGAGATGACGCCCGGCGCCATCCCGGGGATTCTCGATGAGATGGAGAAATATTTTGCGGCTTACGAGTAATCGAGGATTGTTCTGGCTTGTCGGCAATTGGCCTGAGCAGAACCTTGGCCGACATGAAAAGTTGCTGCCATAAGGTTTCGGAGACCTGCCATTCTGCCGTTTCGGCAGAAATCTTGCCATGCGGGAAGACTCGAGATTATGTCTGCGATCTTCAAGGTTTGCCGGAAAATACCTGCCTGCCGTTTATGGGTGTTTAATAGAAGAAATAGTCTTTCAACGCCCTGCCTGTCCTGCCGTTCAATCCATTAAATAATTCTGTGCGTCTTTTTGGTAGAGGTTGTCTTCAGATAGTGCGACTTTGGAGGCGTATTATGCTTCGGATTCATTGATATTCAGTTTGTAGTTAAGGGGGCGGCTACTTTGATTAAGATATGTATCGTTGATGACGAAGAATCAATACGAGATTCCTTGAAGCTGTATCTCGAGGAGCAAGGGCATGAAGTAAAGGCCTTTGTCAACCCCCTGGCAATGGTAGAGCATTGCGCATCCTGTCATTTGCAAGACGATCCCTGTTTTGATGTCCTCTTTGTTGATCAGAGTATGGCGGCAATGACTGGAATCGATTTTCTCGAACATTCCCATGATATCTGTAAACTGAACCCCGATTGTAAATTTTTAATGTCGGGAGCATTGAATCCACAGACGATTTTACGCGCCAATGCGCTGGGGATAAGAACCTTACAAAAACCGGTGGCACTGAATTCTATAGATCGGATCGTATCTCTGGTTGCCAGAGCTAAAGACAGCCCGTTGGATGATCATGGAAGATGAAACGACCCCCCGTGCCGCTGATCATCAGGCAGCCAAGGATAATTGCGTGAAAGTCGATACCGGATTTAATTTCGAGAAAACCTGTTTGACCGTCGAGGCTCCTGGCCACGTTGATAACGACGTAATCGACAACTTCTTCAATTCTGTGCAGCTCCGTGGTGGGCTTTACGCCGGAGAATCGTTGCGGCTGGTGACGCCCGGTCTATCTATCGATTACGGAATTTATAATCTGAGAAATAATGGGACTGTGGAGGGTGGATACACCGTAGGCCTGCTCCTGACTTGCGATTCAGAACTCACCTGCTTCGATAAAGAAATTGTCGTCGGTGACGTCGTTTTTTTGCCCCCGAGTGCAGAAACGAATGTCATTGTCGGAGGGCAGGCGAGTTGGAGCACCCTGACCTTTAGCCGCGAGGACTTTGAAGATTATTTCAGTAGCCAGACAGATGCTCGAATAAACCCGAGGTCTTTAAACCGGGTTGCGATCATTGGAAAAAATCGCGTGACCATCAACCTCCTGCGTTTTGTCAGGGGCGTTCTCCTTTCAAACAGAAAGCCGGTTTCGGTCCCGGATTATCATCAACTCAAGCAATCGTTGACGCATCACTTGCTGGAATTATGTTTTGCCGCGGTATTCGCTGAAAAGCCGGTCCCGGTTGATCGAAAAACAACCAATAATATCGGAATTGTCGAGTCGGCCGAAGCCTACCTTAATCGCCTGGAGATGGAAGCGATCAGTGTTCTCGATCTGGCGAAAGAACTCGGTGTCAGCATCCGCAAACTCCAGTATGCCTTTCGTGATATCCTGGGGATTACACCCAAGCGCTACCTGCAGATCCGCCGACTGAACCTTGTCCGAAAACAACTGATTCTCAAACCGGATAAAACGATAACAGAGCATGCCTCCAAGGCCGGTTTCTGGCATATGGCGCAATTTACCAAAGACTACAAGGCCATGTTTGGTGAATCTCCTCGCGAAACCCTCGATAAGCATAAAAGGCTTAAATCGACGTAATACCAAGGATCGTGTCCATGCTACGCCTACCGCAAGTGCCCCGTTCGCAATTTTTTAAAAATACCAGCGCAGAAGCAGGCCTCCGTTGTCGCCGGCCGAACCGAACTCGGAGCGGGGAATGAAAATGCCCGGCACAACCGCTTGAGGGTCTTCGCCGAAATTGAAGCTGTAGAAAAGGTCGAGACTCAGGTTGTCGGTGAGCGATAACTGCAGCTGCGGCCGCAGCAGGGTCGAGTCGTCTTCGAGATTACGGATGAGGAGTCCTGAGATTGATGCCAGCGGGTGGAACTCCCATGACGGGCCGAGCAGCAGGTACTGCTGACCGGTCAGGAAGGCGAGGCCTTCATTAAAAGGGGCCGATGTTGCCGCGAGCAGGTACTCTTCCGGCCTCTCGGCGCCGGCGCCGTTGTAGAGATATTGACCGAGCAGAACCGCTCCATTATTGAACCGGTACCAGAGCTCGATCGCACCGATCGTGAAGTCCTCATGCAGGTCGCCACCCGGTTGGCCGACATCCTTGCCATTATAATAGCTGGCTTCCGCCTTGACGCCGAGGGTACCGAGATTCCCGGCAACGCCGAGGCCGAGCATTCCCCGATCGCGCAGGGTCCCACCGATGCCGAGCAGGTCGATGCCGCTCTTGTTGACGGAGAAGGTCACCAGGTAGCTGTTCCGGTCGCGGTCAGCGCCAAAGACAATGGTGCCGCCGATCTGGCCGCCGAGACCGAAATAGTAAACAGTCCGAACCGCATCGACACCGGGGCGGACATCGGTATCGAGGGCATCCGGCGGGAACGGGGCAATGATGTCGAGTGGTGAAAAAATAACGATTCGACCGAAGCCGACAGCCTGCCTGCCGATCGACCAATCAAGATCCTGGTAGCTGCCGCCCAGAGTGAGACGATCTATCGACAGCCGGTTCGACCAGCGAGCGCCGTGGTTCGAGTCGTGTTCGAGGTCGAGTCGCCGGTTCGGCGAATCCGCGGGCAGCAGAATCTGTGTCGGCGGGCCACTGTACAGGGCGAGATTGTCGATTGCAAGTTCGGCTTTGATCACGTCGCCGATATCGGTTTTCATGCTCAGCCTTTGACTGTTGGCCGAGAAAAAACCGTCATCGAGCTGGCTCCAGGTCGGGCTGTCGTACCAGCTGTTCAGGGTTTTGATGTGACCGTCGATGGTCGGCGCAGAGAAGAGATTAGCCGCCGTCGGCAACGGGAGCAGAATGCACAGGGCGATGATGAGGAGGCTGCGACTGAACATTATTCGTCCTGGCGAATGTCATCTTCAAGGCGGCCATCGCGCAGGCGGATCACCCGTTCGGCATGGGCAATGACCATCGGGTCGTGTGAGCTGAACAGGAAGGTTGTTCCTTTCTCCCGGTTCAGCTCACGCATCAGGTTGAGCAGGTCTTCGGCCGTATGCGAGTCGAGGTTGGCGGTCGGTTCATCGGCCAGCACAACCGCCGGCTCGGCGGCGATCGCCCGGGCCACGGCAACGCGCTGCTGTTGACCACCCGAGAGATCATTGGGACGTCGATCTTCGAGCCCGTCAATTCCGAGTTCGGCGAACAGGGTCTTGATCCTCTCCCGTCTCGCGTCCGGTGCGACCCCCTGCAGCATCAGGGTGAATTCGGCATTCTCAGCGGCGGTCAGCACCGGGATGAGATTGTAGGACTGGAAGATAAATCCGATCCGCCTGAGCCGGAAGTCGGCCAGCTCCTTCGGCTTCATCTCGTTGTAGTTGTTGCCGTCAACAGCAATAGCGCCCTCGGTCGCCCGGTCAAGGGCGCCGATGATATTGAGCACCGTCGTCTTGCCGCTGCCGGAGGGGCCGGCCAGTACGGAAAACTCACCCGCCTTGATAAATAGATTCAGTTCCTGCACGGCGGCGATATTCTGGTTTCCGGACGGGTAGATCTTGGTTATGTTGCGCAGAGCTATAAGAGACATGATTTTTCCTTGAAAAATAGTTGGCAGTTATCAGTTATTTCCTGTGTTTGTGAATTTTTTTAACTGTTTACTGATCACTGACTACTGTCTACTTGTTTTAATGATGCCGCATCGCCTGGGCCGGTTCGATCCGGGCTGCCTTGGCGGCCGGATACAGGGATGCCACCACGGAAAGCACCAGTACGTAAACCGACATCTGCGCCATGTAGGCATAATCCCAGGTCGCCCGCAGGACCGGGTCGAAGACAACGCCGCCGAATTCCATGGTGTCAGGTACGAAATTTCGCAGATCAATACCGACTTCGGCAAGGTACCAGGTCAAAAGACTTCCGAGGATATTGCCGAGAATCATCGCAATCAGTCCGATCATGAAGGCTTCAGCCATAACCATCTTGCGCAGCCTTCCGGGGGTTGCGCCGACCGCGAGAATGACCCCGAATTCACGAATCCGTTCCATAACCGACATCAGCAGGGTGTTGACAACGCCGATCGTCACGATCAGCACGATGATCAGGAAAATTAACTTCTGACTGGCGTAATCGAGCTTGATCGCATTGGCGAGATTGGCCATTGCGACTTCCCAGCTGACCGCGTGAAGGTCTGAGCCGGCGGGAAGTTGCCTGGTGATGACCGGAAGCAGCTGCTCCTCGAGATCGGAGTTTTCGAGAATGACGGCGAGTTCATGGATCGCGTCACGGTCGCCGGTCATTCCGGCGGCGCGCTGCCGCCCGACCATAACCAGCGAGCTGTCGACCTCGCGAATTTTCGATTCAATGACGCCGCGGATGCGGAAGAGTTCACTGACCAGTTCGCCTTCCGGTCCCTGGGCGGTCACGACAAACTTGTTGCCGATGTTGAGCTTCAGCTCGCTGAGCAGGCGGCTGCCGACAAGCGCATCGCGGCTATCGAGAGAGCGGATCAGCCTGGTCGCATCGATGTTCTTGAGTAATGGATTGACGTCGTTCTCGGCGGCCGGATCTATGCCGGTGAGCAGGATGCCGCGGCTTTCCCGGCTCGACTGAGTCAATCCCGGCAGGTAGATGCGGGGGAGCGCAGCCTTGACCCCTTCAAGCCGGGCAATATCCGCCGGCAGGCTTCCCATGTTCCAGGAAAGTTTGTCATCGCGCGAAGAGGCATAATCGCCCCGGTAAACCGCAATATGGCCGGAGCCGGAACGAACTCCGCTGTCGACCATCTGGGCATAAACGCCAAAAGCGAGATTGTGGAAACCCTGGACCAGCATCAGGCTGAAACTGATGGCGATGACGGTGATGATGGTTCGGCGGCGGCTGCGCCAGATGTTGCGCCAGGCGAGGGTTGCAGTTTCCACGTTATTCCTCCCTGATCGCTTCGACCGGCTGCAGTTTGGCGGCCCGGCGGGCCGGGAAGTAGCCGGCGAGAAGGGAAATGACGATCAGCAACCAGGCCGGGTCAATAAAGTTGCGCTGTTCGAAGATCGCCTTGAGGCGTGGCTGGATCGTGCCGCCGGCATAGGTGACCGGGGTAATCCAGGCGGAGAGGTCGATGCCGACCGTTGCCATGTAGTAACTCAGGCTGAGGCCGAGAACCAGCCCGAATGCGACCCCGATCAGCCCGAGCAGGAAAGATTCCAGCAAAACCAGCCGCTTGATCTGGTGCGGGCGGAGGCCGAGGGCCATCAGGATGCCGAATTCGCGGGTCCGCTCCATGACCGACATGAAAATCGTATTAAGGATGCCGAGGCCGGTCGCGATGTAAAGAATAATAACGAAGATAAAACGGGTGATGTCAAAGGAGGCAATCGCTTCCCGCATCTCCGGCAGCAGTTTGCCCCAATCTGTTGCTTCAAACCGATCATCCAGCAGCGGAGCAATTTGTGCACTCAACGACTCGGCCTGCAGCGGATCATCGACGGCGAGGGTGATTTCATGAATCCTGTCATCGAGGGCCATGACCCGCTGCAGCCAGGAGATCGGCACCAGGACCAGACTGTTGTCATGGCCGCCGTGGCCGGTCCTGAAAATGCCCCGGACCGTCAAAATATCATTGCCGATCGATCCGTCGGCGGCCTGGGTGACAAAAACCAGCTCATCGTCCGGCTCGACGCCAAGTTTTTTGGCGAGGGCCGATCCGAGGACGGCGCCACCGCTATCGTCGGCGTCGAGATATTCTCCGGCTGTGATCTGCCGGTGCAGTTTGGTAACAGTCTTTTCCTGTTCGGGATAGATCCCGAGAAGTTCGGCCGGATAGCTGCTCTCAAGATGTGAAACCAGTCCGAAGCCGCGCAAGCGCTCGCTGAGACCGCGGACCTGTTCGATCTCGGCAAGTTTCCGGTGCAACGCCGGATCAGACGCGAAATTCTTGTAGAGGTCGCGATCATCAAGGTAATTATCGGTGGTAACGATGATATGCCCGTAGTATTGCTCGGTCGTCGAGGCGAGGACATCGACCAGCATTCCGGAAAAAACCCCGAGTGAAAGAGAGAGCAGGGCGAGGGAGACGATCATCGCCGACAGGGTCAGCAGGGTGCGCCGTCGATTACGCCAGAGGTTTCGGGAAGCGAGTCGTAGCAGCATATCTATCGTTTCAGGTTGCGCAGCGAAAAGAAGCTTTTCTTGATGCCGATGTTGAAGTCGATGTCGGAGTAACGGATAATCGTCTGTTCCTCGGGTTCATCGACCGGCAATATGGTCATGCGCAGCGGGATGATACGCCCGTCGATCTTCCTGACTTCATCGAAGACCATGTCGCGTACCTTGATCATCTCTTCGTCGAAATAGGAAACGGTTCCCGGAACCTCCATCGGCCGCAGGATCTCGTAGACAATCTTGCCCCAGACGACCACCGCATCCGGTTTCGGAATGCATTCGATCAGGTAGCGCTCCGTGCTCTCCTCGATCAGCGTGAAGGTGTAGTCCTCGTCGATCTTGTTCGCCTTGACCAGGTCGTCGTTGGTGATATGACTCCCCATCCAGGCGCCCCCCATCATCGAGGGCGGCACCTTGATCACCCGGTCGATTTTCGGCAGGTAATTCCAGACCTCCTTGTCGACCTTGAGGGTGGCGACGCCTCTCTCTTTTGATGGTTCGAGGATGCGCACCAGGAAATGATCACGACCGAGCGACCAGGCATCCATCGTCAGTGAACGCTCCCAGTGTTTGGCGCGGATGTTCATCTCCATGCGAGACCTGGAGGAGAGCCCCATGTACTGCTCCTCGACCTTGCGGATCAGCCCCTTGAGATCGGCGGACCATGCCGGATGCGGCATCAGAAACAGCGTAAAAAGAAGAATTGTGGCAACTCGAAACATATTGGCCTCTTGGAGTGTCGGCTCAGTTGTTCTATTATACAGACAAAACCCACGACTTCCAGAATGAATGGATACACGCTATGCAAAAGAATCAATTCCGATCGGTCTGTCCTTATGATTGTCCCGATACCTGTGGCCTCCTCGTTGAAGTTGGAGAGGGCCAGGTGCTCTCGGTCAAGGGCGATCCGGATCATCCGTTTACGGCCGGTTTCCTCTGTGCCAAGATGAACCGGTATGCCGATACGGTGCATCATGCCGGTCGACTGACTACACCGCTGTTGCGGACCGGGGTGAAGGGTCGCGGAGAATTCAGGCCGATCGGCTGGGATGAGGCGGCCGCCATGATCGCCGATAAATGGCAGACAATCATCAGCGAAAGCGGCGCAGAGTCGATCCTGCCGTATTCTTATGCCGGAACGATGGGGCTTGTGCAGCGTAACGCCGGCCATGCCTTCTTCCATAAAGTCGGCGCCTCGCAGCTCGAGCGGACCATCTGTGTCGCCGCCAAAAGTGCCGGCTGGGAGGCGGTGCTCGGAAGTACGCCGGCTCCGGTTCCGGAGACAGTGCTCGCGAGCGATCTGGTTCTGCTCTGGGGGATTAACGTTGTCGCGACCAATATCCATTTCGTGCCGTTGCTGAAACAGGCAAAAAAGAATGGTGCGAAGGTGGTGATGATCGACACCTACGCCAATCATTCAAAGGATCTCGCCGACGAGCTTATCCTGATCCGCCCCGGCAGCGACGGTGCCTTGGCCCTCGGGATCATGTATATCCTTGAACGTGAACGACTGGTCGATGAATCGTTTATTGCTGAACATGTTTTCGGCTATGAAAGACTGCGTGACGAGGTCCTGCCGTTCAACACGCCGGGCAAAACGGCGGAGCGGACCGGCCTCGATGTGGCGGTGATCGAGCAGCTGGCCCGGGATTACGCCGGGGCATCGGCTCCGTTGATCCGGCTCGGCTCGGCGCTGTCACGTTATGCCAACGGAGGCATGAATATCCGGACCATTTCGACCCTGCCGGCTCTGGTCGGAGCCTATGGTAAAGCGGGAGGCGGCTGTCTGGGGAATACCTCGACCGGACATTTGTTCGATATGTCGGTTATCGAGCGCCCCGATTTCCTGCAGGCACCGAGCCGTCCGGTCAATATGAATCAGCTCGGCTCGGCGCTGAACAGTCTTGATGATCCGCCGATCAGATCACTTTATGTCTATCATTCCAACCCGGCCGCTATTGCGCCTGACCAGAATGAAGTGATCCGGGGGCTTGAACGGGACGACCTTTTTACGGTTGTCCATGAACGATTTATGACCGACACCGCCCGCTATGCCGATATCGTTCTGCCGGCCACCAGCTCGGTTGAGCATTCAGATATCTACAAGTCTTACGGTTCATACACCCTGCAGCGGTCAAAACCGGTGATTGCGCCGGTCGGTTCCAGCAAGTCGAACTGGGAGACCTTCTGCCTTCTGGCCGCCGCCCTCGGATGCGATGAGCCGTTCTTTGCCATGAGCGAAGATCAACTGATCGATCAGCTGATTGAACGGTCTCCGGTCAAAGACCATATCGATGTCGCGGCCCTGAACCGTGGTGAGTGCCAACTGCTGCCGGCGGACAATCCCGGACCGCCGTTCGGAACGCAATCGGGGCGGATTGAAATTGAAAATTTTCAACTCGACGAGCCGCTGCCCCGTTATCTGCCGACAGCGCCGGCGAATTATCCGCTCCGGCTGATGACGGCACCGGCGCTGCACATCCTCAATTCGAGCTTCTGTGAGCGCGACGATGTCCGGCAGGCCGAGAAGGGGATGCGGCTGCAGATGCATCCGGATGAAGCCCGGAAGCGGGGGCTGGCCGACGGTGCCCTGGTGCTCGTCGCCAACGATCAGGGCGAGGTCACATTTTTCCTGACGGTCACTGCCGATGTCCCCATCGGAGTGGTCGTTGCCGAGGGCGCCTGGTGGCGCGATGCGGCGCCGGGGAATCGGACGGTCAATGCCCTGACGTCGCAGCGCCTGACCGACATGGGGCGGGGAAGTACCCTCTATGACAATTTTGTCGAAGTGAGAAAGACATGACTTTTACTGCTGCCGGTCCAGATAAAAACACCCATTTACGAATCGCCGCCTTTCCTTTTTTTACGGATCTTTCAGAACAGGGGCGTTTGCTCCTGCTTGGTGCATTGCAGCCAATGCTGATTGAACGGGGTACAGAACTCCTTGATGAAGGCGCTTTCTGCCAGGCGCTGCTGTTGGTCGAGTCGGGTGCGATCAGGGTTTTCAAGATGTCTCCCGCCGGCCGTGAAATCACCCTCTACCAGGTTGCCCCCGGTGAGAGCTGCGTTCTCGGGACCTCCTGCGTCGTCAATGATTTGCGCTATCCGGCCCAAGCTGTTTGCACCGTCGATACCAGTGCACTGGCTGTCCCGGCACCAGTATTTCGCCAGCTTTACGAAGAAGAGCCAGCAGTTCGTTCATTCGTCATGGATCTGTTTTCACGCCGGCTTTCCGACATAATGGTTTTGGTCGAGGAAGTTGCATTTCGACGGATGGACGAGCGGCTGGCTGCTTTTCTGCTTGAAAAAGGAATCGTTTCTCCCGGTGTTTTCAAGCCGATCGAAATGAGTCACGAAGAAATTGCTTCTCACCTGGGAACCGCCCGTGAGGTCGTCAGTCGAGTTTTACAGCAATTTGTTGATGATGGACTGGTTCATCTCGAAAGAAAAAAGGTTGTCCTGTTGAAAGCTTCTGATTTGCAGCTTCGTTCAGGACCGGAAAAATAATTACACTTTTGTGACTCGGGTCACAGAAACATGGAAAGACTTCCGGTAACCTCCGGTTAAAGACTGAACACTCATTACTTAACGGAGGTTGTGCCATGAAACAGAATGTACACAAAATTGACAGGATTCTTCGACTATCGCTGGGGGCTGCCCTGCTGATTTATTTCTTTACCGGTCCGTCCGATTATAGTGTTTTTGGATTGCTCGGGATTATTCCTCTGCTAACAGGTCTCGTCGGGTTCTGCCCACTTTACGCGGTCCTCGGCATTGATGGCTGTAAATGTAACAGGAGTTGATCAATAAAATCCGCCAGTGTTGTAAAATAAGGGACACTTCCCGCTCCCAGGGACGTGTCCCTTATTGCTAATGCAAAGATTACTGGTCTAGTCAGGTTTGTTTGGTTATAATCAACAAAAAAACCAACAATGCGGAGGATAATAATGACGATAAAAACAATGAAATATGTTTTGGTTGTGCTCATAAGTATGGCTTTTCTCTCCGGAGGAGTTTTTGCCGGTCAGGGGGCTGACCCCGAGTCTTGTGCAAAGGTTTACACGTGTGCCTGCGGCGATGGGTGCTCTTGTGACACCGTTTCTGCCAAACCGGGAAAATGTTCATGTGGCAAGGACATGATGGAACGGAACGTTCTCAAGGATGATGCTGACAATATCTATGTCTGCGGCTGCGGCGCCGGATGTAATTGTACCGCCGCCTCGGCTGATGGCACCAAGTGTTCGTGCGGCAAGGAACTGAAAGCCTATCCCAAGGCGAACAAAGCGGGGTGTGCCTGTTGCCAGAAGGGGAAATCTGACGGCTGACCGATTGATCTATGGTGATTTGCCGGGGCACTGCATGACTGCAGTGCCCCTTTTCATGCTCAGCAAATGCTTGACGGTTCGGCAAGTCTGGATTAAATTGCCCTCCGGACACCTGTAAACTGGAGAATTGAATGGCCAAAATCGAATTGCCCGGCGAACGCAAAGTCAAGCATCTGACCCTGATCCGTGAACCGCGGACAATTACCCCGCAGGAATTCAACGCCCTCAGCTTTGCGGAACGTCTCGAGATGGTGCGGGTTTCCGACAGCGAGTTCCGCTACCGCTTGTTGACCGAGGCGCGGGACGGAGGCCGCATCATGGAGCGGCTCTCCGGGCAGGATGTCTATCTGATGCTTAAGGAAATCGGTACCGAGGCCGTTGAACTGGTGCTGCCGATGATCAGCCCGGACCAGTTCACTTTCTGTCTCGATCTCGATTGCTGGAATGGCGACAGGATCGATTCGGTCAAGGCTCTGCAGTGGATCGAACAGCTTTTTGAGTGCGAAGAAGAGAAGATCCTGCAGATCATTCGCGAGATGAATTTCGAGCTGCTGGTGCTGATTCTGAAGATGCATGTCACGGTCCTGCATGGCCCGGATGATATCGATGAAGATGATGTGCGGATTGAGGCGATGCGCCGCGACGGCGGCTACGAATTCGATTTCAAAAACGGCGAGGAAAGCAAACTTTTCATCAAGCTTTTCGAAGTGCTGTTCCGGAGCGATCCCGGTTTCTACACCTATCTGATCGAGTCGGTACGTGGTGAACACGATTCACTGCTCACCGAGTCGGTTTACCATCAGCGAACCGGCCGTCTTCACGACGCCGGTTTCCCGGACCCCCTGGAAGCACGGGCGATTTACTCCTGGATCGAACCGGAAGAGATCCGGCTCGGTGAGGGGAAACTGCCAATGCAGCCGTCTGAGGATGGTGTCGCGCAACCGGCATTTATGCTGATTGAGGCAAATCCACGAGATCTTCTTGCCTCAGCCCTGGCTGAATGCCTGACCCCGTCCGCCAACTGGGAGCTCGCCTGCCTGGCCAACAAGATCCTGCTCGCTGATGGTGTCGATCTTGATGACCGGCCGTCCGTCCGGGACTCCCTCGGGCGGATGTATGAAACCTTTAACCTCGCCCTGGAGTACCTGTGTGACGACAAGGCCGGGGCTGTGGAGTTACTGAAAAGCACCTATTTCCAGCATCTCTTCCAGGTCGGATATAACCTTAAAATCAGGTTGCAGCGCCGGGCCAATAAGTTGTTAAAGACCGCTGCCGGCCCGTTTTTTGACCCTCCGTACAAACAGTTTCTCGAAGCGCTCGGCCGGAAGCAGCCGCACTATTTTACCGGCCTCGATGATCCGGCAGAAACGGTCGAGCGCAATTTCCGCAGTGCCATCGATCTGGTTCGGGCAGAAAAATGGCTCGACATGATCGAACGCCAGCGCCGGTTGTTTGCTGACCGTCTGCCGTTTGATCTCCCTTCAGAAGAGTCTTTTGATCTTGCCGGGTGCAAACCGGAGCAGGTCGAAGATTTGACCCTTTCCCGGCTTTTCCTGACGGCGTTGGCCAATCGTGTACTCGGACGTGACTTTGGCCCCGAGCCGCTGGCCGCAGAGGAGCTGCCGGGCCTGCACGGTATGATCAGTCAGGTGGGCAAACTTGACAGCCGCTTGCGCGAAGAAACGGTTGCCTGGATCGAGACCCTGGTTGAGGGGAGCGGTGGTTTTGCTGACTGGTGTCTCGATATCTGGGAGCTTGAGTTCTGTTCGGTCGATCCGGAACGGATTGATCCGCGATTCATTGGCGGGCTGCTTGTCCGTTTCGAATAGCTGGTATTCGTCTACTTGGGGAGAAAAACCTGGACCCGGGTATACTCGCCTTCCTTGCTGTTAATTTCAATTTCGCCACTATGCAGTTTGATGATGTCGTAGCAGATGCTCAGGCCGAGGCCGGTGCCGACACCGGCCTCTTTTGTTGTGAAGAATGGATTCAGGATCCTCGCCAGGTTCTCTTCCGGGATCCCGGTGCCGTTGTCGGTGATATCAAGGCAGATATGCGATTTTCCGCGCTTTTCGACAATTGAAGCCTGCAGGCTGACCTTTTTCTCTGCCCCTTGCTGCCGGTGCTTCTTGTTGACGGCATATCTGGCATTGCTCAACAGGTTGAGAATGACCTGCTCAATCTGGTGAGCGTTGCATTTGATCGAACCGATATCCTGCGGAATCGAAACATCTACTTCAATTCCGTCCGCCCGGAATTTGGCCCGGGTCAGCGACAGCGGTTCATCAACGATGGTTGTGATATCGTGCGTTGAATGGCGCCCCTGGTCATCGCGGGAAAAAGAGAGCAGTGTTTTGACGATGTCGGCAATGCGGACCCCCTCATGAATGATTCTGTCGAGCAGTTCAAGATCATTCTCGGCAGTCAACCGCCCTTTCAGAATCTCGGCATAATTGATGACGCCTCCGATCGGGTTGTTGATCTCGTGGGCAACTCCGGCCGAGAGTTCGCCGAGTGAAGCCAGTTGTGAAGAGCGGATCGCTGTCGTTTCCAGTTTTTTCTGCTCACTGATGTCGACAAAATAGCCATACAGCTTCTCCGGCCCCTCTTTGCCCATCTGTACCGAAACAATGTCCTGAACCCAGACGGTATGGCCATCGGCGTGAATGGCGCGATAGGTAAAGTCATGGTCGCGGCCTTTGCCGGTTTCAATAGTGCAGTAATTGAGGGCGTTCTGCTGTTCATCAGGATGCAGGGTCTTGACCCAGGCGTCCATATTGGTCCAGTAGTCGACCGGGTAACCGAACAGATCAGTGATCCTGGGGCCGACATAGACGAACTGTTGCGTATTAACGTCGAGTTCCCAGGGGACGGCCCGGGTGTTTTCGACGAGGTAGCGGAATCGCGCTTCCCGCAGCCTGATCTCCTCGGTGCGCCGATGCACTTCACGCCTCAGCACCAGGACCACAAGTGAAAGAATAATGAGGCCGCCAGCGGTTGAGAGAATGAGAATGACAACCCATTGCGGGATGCGGTAGCCGCCGGTTTTTCCGGCCAGCCAGTAATCAATCTTTTCATAATAGATTGATCCGGGATCATTTTTCCAGCGGGAGAGGTATTCATCAATTTTACTGATTACCTCGGTATTCTCTCCTTTGTTCGTCGCGAAAAAAACGGAGAACGGCTCAAACTCAATTGTCGTTGGTACCAGGTTGTATGCTTTTGCTTCGCGGAAACCGAAATGCTGAGGCACGACGCCGGCATAAACTTCTCCATCCCGGATCGCTGCAAAAATATCATAATGTGTCCGGTATTCCATGATGACAGGTGAAATCCCGAGTTTGTGGGCGGTTGCGATGAAGTTCCTGCCGTTAATGTCTCGACTGGCAACGGCGACCTGCTGTTTGTCAAGGTGGGATATATCCGATATCACGGAATTGGGTCTTTTATAGAGTCTTCCCCAGATGTCGGCGACCGTTTCCCGGCTGAAGTCGAGAGTTTTGGCCCGTTCTTCCGAATAACCGATGGTCGTGATCAGGTCGATTTCACTATTCTGGACACGCTGCAGGCATTCGCCCCAGGATCCGGGGACAAAGGTGAGGCTCCACCCTTCCTCACGAACAATTTCCCGGAGGAGATCGGGATAAAGACCCTGTGCCGTCCCTTCAGCGTCGATGAAGTTCAACGGTTTCATCGGGAAGATACCGACCCGGACCTCATGCCTTGCTTCGGCAAAGACCGACGAGTTGACGATAAGCGCCAGAATACATATCAGGACCAGCCTGAACAGTCGTTTCATAATAAACCCGGTCGGTTAATTAGTATTTGTCAAAGGACTCCAGAATATAACATGTATAATCAGCGACCTCTACTGCGATCGTTAGTATGGATTAATAGCTCAGCGCCGATTTCCCATGATTCGCAGCAGCATCAGGAAGAGATTGATGAAATCAAGGTAGAGTCGCAACGCGCCGAGGATTGCTGCTTTCTTCTGGCTCTCTCCGTCGGCAAACCCGGCCTCTCCGATCTTTTTGATCTTCTGGGTGTCGTAGGCGGTCAGTCCGACGAAAATAAAGACACCGATGTAGCTGGTGATCCAGTAGATCATCTCGCTCTGCATAAAAAGATTCACTACAGACGCGATAATAATGCCGATCAGACCCATGAAGAGAAAGCTGCCCCAGCCGGTCAGGTCTTTTTTGGTCGTGTAGCCATAGATACTCATTGCGGCAAAGGTGCCGGAGGCGACGAAAAAGGTGCTGGCAATTGAGCTGCTGGTGTAAATCATGAAGATCGCGGCAAAGGTCACGCCGTTGAGGCCCGAATAAATGAGGAACATCAGGGTCGCCGTCATCGCGCTGATACGATTGATCGCCGCCGAGAGGGCGATGACCAGTCCGAGTTCGCCGATAATCAGGCCGTAAAAAACCATCTTGTTGCCGAAGATCAGATTCAGCATCTGCTGGCTCGAGAGGGTAACAACTGCCATCAGGGCGGTCAGGGCCAGCCCGGCCGTCATCCAGCCGTAAACCTTCGGGAAAAAACCGGTTGAGTCGGCAACGGTCGGAGCTGCAGTATAAGGGTTGTTCTGGTTCGGTATCATGTTGTCTCTCCTCTGTTTTTCAGATAAGGCATTCTAGCAAAACATCGGGGAAAAAGCATCTGAATCAGGTCCAGCTCTTTTTCCTTCCGGAAGCGGCCCGGCAATACTTGACATCGGCTGTTCTCCCCCGTATAAAGCCATCGATTGTTTGTTCATTCTGCCCAGGAGGATTCCCGGATGGTTAAGGTTCTGTTCCGCAAAATCCATAATGAAGCCTCGTTTCTGAAAAGCCATATCGATCTGCACGGACCGGCAAAGGTGGTGCTGTACCAGTTAGCCATAGCTGTCGGTGCGATGATCTCTGCCTTCGGCTACAGCATGTTCATGGTTCCGTTCAATCTTGCCGCCGGCGGCATCGGCGGCCTCGGGGTTATTATTAATCACTATACCGGCTGGCCGGCCGGCGGGCTGTTCATGCTGATGAACCTGCCGCTGCTCGTTCTCGGTTTCTTTCACCTCGGGCGCTGGCGCTTTCTCTTTTCATGCCTGCTTTCAATCGCCGTCTTTTCGATCACGGCCGACACCTTCAGTACCTTCCTGCCCGGCATGATGAAAACCTATCCGATTTCCGACGACCTGTTGCTCAATGCGATTTATGGCGGTCTTTTTTTCGGGCTCGGGGTCGGTATCGTCTTTCGTTACGGCGGCGCCTTTGGCGGCACGGTTATCCCGGCCCGGATCCTCCACGCCAAAACCGGATATCCTCTGAGCCAGACCTTTTTCTACTTCGATGGCGGTATTATTATCCTGGCCGGCATGGTCTTCGGTTGGGAGCTGGCGATGCTCGGGATGCTCTCGCTTTTTATCGGCGGCCTGGCCACCGATTTTGTACTCGAAGGGGTGAGCCAGGTGCGCACCATTACCATCGTCAGCTATCAACCGGATGAGCTGAAGCGGGCGATTCTGCTCAACCTTGGGCGGGGAATCAGTCAGTGGGAGGTCAAGGGCGGTTATTCCGAGCGTGACTATACGATGCTTTTCTGCACGATCAGCCGGGCCCAGGTTCAGGATCTGAAAGCGATTGTCGCCGAATACGATCCGGAAGCTTTTCTCGTCGTCGGCGTCGCCCAGCAGGCTGTCGGCAGCTTCAGTTTTCAACGGCACTTGCCCCTGAAAAAAAGGCGTCGCGCCGGCAGCAGTGAATCCTGAGGCCGTCCGGGTCAGGTCGTCGCGAGTTGCCAGGGGAGGCAGGCCTGCTTCAATTCGATCGGGTCGGCAATGTGCATCCGGGCGTCGCTCAGCGCTGTTACCGCGATTCTCCCTTTGCGGGAAACGACAAACTGTTGGCCCGCCGGAACCAGGTGATCGGCAGGATCTCCCGGCTGGGTGATCCAGAGATCTCCGTATCGGCACGAGATGACAAGCTTGCGGGCATCGCCATCGATCGAGACGATTTCTCCATTTCCCAGTACCATTTCCATAATGATCTCCTTCCATTCATTCGCAACTGGTCCCATGATAACCATTAACAGCCGGTAATAACAGATTCAGTTGTCCTTTTTTGTAACCATTACAGTCGGCTTTTTATGTAACTGTATCCATTGGATATGCGGTAGACTGTATCTAGCCTTTGCAGGGCGAGGGGGGGTAAACTTCGAATATGAGCGAAATCAACAGCGATGCTGAACGCAAGGTTCCACTCTACGAGAATGTCGCCAACCGGATATCGTACCTGATTGAACAGGGTACCTTCAGGCCGGGCGACAAGGTCCCGTCTATACGCAACCTGAGCCAGCAGTTCGGGGTCAGTATCAATACGACCAAGCAGGCCTACGCCTATCTCGAAGACCGTCGCCTGATCGAAGCGCGGCCGCAATCGGGATATTTCGTTTCGGCCCGTCTGCCCGATGTGCCGGTCGATCCGCAGATTTTAAAACGGGAAATCAGCCCGACCGAGGTCAGCCTCGGTGATCTCTCCCGGATGATCCTGCGTGACTCGATGAATTCCGAGCTGCTGCAGCTCGGAATCAGTTCGCCCGGGTATGACATGCTGCCGATCGATAAACTGAACCGGATGATCGCCAGCGAATTGCGTCGAAGACCGGAACAGGCGGTCGAATACTCGGTTCCACCCGGAAACAGCCGGCTCCGCACCCAGATTGCCAAGCGGATGCTGCTCGCCGGTTGTGCTCTGCGGCCCGATGACATCGTCACGACGACCGGCTGTATGGAAGCTGTATTCCTGGCGCTGAAGGTTCTGTGCCAACCGGGCGATACGGTCGCCGTTGAGTCGCCGACTTTTTTCAACTTCCTGCAGTTGATCGAGGCCCTCGGATTGAAAGCTCTGGAAATACCGACCTCACCGACCGATGGACTCAGCCTCGAGGCGCTCTCTTATGCCCTTGAGCATAATGCCATCAGCGCTTGCCTGGTCGTTACCAATTACAGCAATCCGCTCGGCTGCATCATGTCAGATGATCGGAAAAGAGAGCTGGTCGAGCTTTTGGCAACATACGATGTCCCCCTGATCGAGGATGATATCCATGGCGATATCGCATTTGTCGATGAGCGGCCGAGTGTTGCCCGTTCTTATTCTCGCGATGGCAACGTTCTGCTCTGTTCTTCCTTCAGCAAGACGGTTGCTCCAGGCTACCGGGTCGGCTGGATTGCACCGGGGCGTTATCAGGAGGAAATCGAGGGGCTGAAGATGGCGACGACCGTCGCTTCGGCCAGTCCGACCCAGATGGCGGTTGCCGAGTTTCTCGCAAATGGCGGATATGAAAGACATCTGCGTAAATTGAGGCGTGATTCAGCCAGTCGTGTTGCGCAAATGAGTGAAGCGATCGGTACCTATTTTCCCGAAGGGACCAAGGTGACCAGGCCGCGCGGCGGATTCTGCCTCTGGCTCGAGATGCCGGGCGAGGTCGATGCTCTTAAACTCTATGCCGACGCGGTCAGCGAGGGGATTACCCTTGCCCCGGGCCCGCTCTTTTCGGCGACCGGCAAGTTCAGGAACTGTATCCGCCTCAATGCGGCCATGTGGAGTGACCGGATTGAACATGCCGTCGCTACATTAGGTCGGCTGGCCCGGGCTTTCTGAGCGGGGTGTCGAGAAAAAACTTGGTTTCACCGTTTCGCTTGTCTATTATTGTCTCTCGGTAACAGTTCTGCATCGGTATGTGATGATCCGGGCCGGAAAGAAGGATCTCCCTGGAAATCATTCTATCGACAGCCATTACCCAATAGTGTCAGCGGCCCCGGGCAACGGTCCAGGCCCGGTCCGCAGGGCTCACAGGAGTAATTATGCGTATTATTGTTTTAACAGCCCTTATTCTTCTATTGGCAACGATGCCGCTTTCGGCAGAGATCTACAAGTGGGTCGATGACAATGGCAACGTTCATTTTACCGATACGCCGCCTCCCGGCCATACCGATAGCGAGGTCGTCAATCCGCAACCGAATGTCGTTGCAGGGTATGGCACCGTTTCCGGAGAAAGTTCGGCGCAGGCAGCCCCTGCGCAGACGCCCCGGGCCGGTGTCGCGCCGGTCGACTTGCCGATCGTCGAGTTGTTCGTCACCAGCTGGTGCGGCTACTGTAAAAAGGCTGAAGCGTGGTTCAAGGCCCGAAATATCCCTTATGTGAAATATGATGTTGAAAAAGATCGGGATGCGGCGCGGCGCAAGGCATCGCTGACCCAGAGCCGCGGCGTTCCTTTTGTCCTGATCGGAAGTGTCGGAATCCCGGGCTACTCGGAAGCGGCATTTGAAAAAGCCCTCCGCCAATATCAGTGAGGTTATGATTCGCGGCTTTCGTTCAATATGCGTTGCGATCGCCCTCGTCTTGTTTCTGGCAGGACATGCTCCGGCGCAGACCGACGCAGATTCGGCATGGGAGAATCGGGTCAAACTCGAGGAGAGGGCCCGGGATAATCCATTTTTTATTGCCCCGCACCGCCCGAATTACATTCTCCCCGTCAGCTACAATACCCGGCCGAATACAACACCTTTTACGCCGGGCACCGAAGACTTCGATCATACCGAAATGAAATTCCAGTTCAGTATGAAGCTGCAGGTGGCCAGGGATGTGTTTCACAACAACGGCAAGATCTATTTCGCTTACACCAACCTTTCTTTCTGGCAGGCCTACAACAAGGATGCCTCGAGTCCGTTTCGTGAGACCAACCATGAGCCGGAGTTATTCCTGACCGTTGACAATGACTGGAATTTTCTCGGCCTGACCAACCGGGCAAACAGTATCGGTGTTGTTCACCAGTCGAACGGCCGCAGCGGTGCCTTGTCGCGGAGCTGGAACCGGATCTACGGTCTCTTCATGTTTGATCGCGGCAACTTCCTGTTTGCGCTTAAACCGTGGTACCGAATTCCCGAGGAAGAGAAGAGTTCGCCGACCGATCCGACCGGCGATGACAACCCCGATATCAACAAGTTCCTCGGCTCCGGTGAACTCTATGCCTTCTACAAGTGGGACCGGCAGACCTTCGGATTGATGCTCCGCAATAACTTGCGCCGGCATGACAATAAAGGGGCCATACAGCTTGACTGGAGTTTCCCGGTCAGTAGCAACCTGAAGGGGTATGTCCAGTATTTCAGCGGCTACGGCGAAAGCCTGATCGATTATAACGCCGCGGTACACCGGATCAGTCTCGGCGTTCTTCTGACCGACTGGCTTTAGGAGGAACAGATGGATTTGCGCCAACAGGTTGTCCGTTTTCGTGAATTGCTGGACCGCAGCGGGCTCGAGATTGACGACTTTGAATTGAATGTCAACAGCGATGCCTTCAGGAAGTTGCTTGACGGCGGCGCCGGCAGTCTTGAAGTTCTCTGTCGCCGCAGCGGCATCGCGATCAATTATCAATATGACGGAACCGCATCCTGGCTTGATCAGCTGGCCGCAGATCTCAGCCAGGGGAAATTCCGGAAGGATGGCTGATGCCGCTGCTGGTTGACAGCCCGACCGAGTTGACAACGGCCGCCACCGACTTCGCTCTTGGCCTGCTCGCCGTCGCCGGCTGGTTTGGCCTCTACCGGCTGCCGCACCGGAACCTGGCCCGCCGACTCTGGCTGGCGCTCCTTGCGGCGTTGGCTGCCTCCTCTTTTCTCGGGGCCGCCGCCCATGCCATACGCATGGATAAAGCGGTCAACGATCTGCTCTGGCAGCCGCTCTATTTTCTCCTTGGCCTGACCCTCACGCTGCTGGCGCTGGTCGCCGTCGCCGGTTGGCGCGGCGAGCCGGCAGCCGCCGGCGCCGTCAAGTGGCTGCTGCCATTGCCGTTTCTCGTCGTTGCAGTGACCTGGCTCGGTTCGGGTTCTTTTATCTGGTTTGTCCTGTTTGAAGCGCTGATCATGATCTTTTGCGCCGGCGTTTATCTTTCGCTTGTCCGGCGGCGCCATCCGGGAAGCGGCTGGGTGCTGGCCGGCATCATGATCAGTATCCTGGCGGCGGTCGTTCAGGCGGCCGGACCGTACAGCTTTAAGCTGATCTGGCTGTTCGATCACAACGGCCTGTTTCATATCGTGCAACTTCCGGGAGTGGTCTGCTTCGTTGTCGGGGCCCACAAAAACCTCACGGCGAATCTCTGATCGCAATCTGTTCGCTTACTCTTCTTCGACCAGCCGACTGGTGATCTTGACCTCCGAGTGAAGCGTCTTATGGACCGGACAGCGATCGGCTATTTCAAGCATCCGTTGTTGCTGCTCCGCATCGAGCTCTCCCGTCAGGCTGATTTCCCGCTCAATATGATCGATTTTGCCGGTCTCCGAACTGCAGTCGTCGCAATCTTTTGCGTGTATTTTCTTGTGCGTCAGCGTCACCGTGACCGCGTCGAGGGGCAACTTTTTATGGTCGGCATACATCCGCAGGGTCATGGCGGTGCAGGCACCGACCCCGGCGACCAGCAGGTCGTATGGCGAAGGGCCGTGGTTGGTTCCGCCGACGGCTATCGGCTCATCGGCAACCAGCGGATGACCGTTGGCGACGATATCGGTATGAAACCCCTGCTCGAGACGGGCCACCACCTTATTGTCGGGATGGGTAACGTCCGGGTCCTTGCGCCTGATCTCCAGGAATTTTCCGGCCCAGGTTGCGGCGATCAACCCGGCATAATCCGCATCCTGAGCATTGCTGAGCAGATGGTCGGCGGTGTCGAGTGAAATGAAACTTTTTGGGTGCCGGGCCGCCTTGAAGATTGTCGCAGCATGGTCGATCGAGACAATTTTATCGAAGGGCGAGTGCATGACAAGCAGCGGTTTTTTGAGGTTTTGCAGCGCCTCTTCGAGATGGCTTTCGCGCAAGTCGTCAATAAACTCTTTCCTGATGCGAAACGTCCGGCCGCCAAGGTCGACTTCGGCTTCCCCCCGCTGCAGGATTTCTTCTTCATTCTCCTTGAAGTGGTCAATGATATGGGCCGGATCGGAAGGCGCGGCAATCGTGATAATCGCCCGGATCGAATCGATTTTTCCGGCGGCATTGATCACCGCGGCACCGCCGAGCGAATGCCCGATCAGCAACGCCGGCGGCATCTCTTCGCGGCGCATGAATTCTGCTGCCCGGACAAGGTCGTCGACGTTCGAAGAGAAACTGGTTTCAGCAAACTCTCCTTCGCTCGCCCCGATTCCGGTAAAGTCGAAACGGAGGACCGCGATCCCCTGGCAGGCCAGGGCCCGGCTGATCTGAACCGCGGCCTTGATGTTTTTGCTGCAGGTGAAGCAGTGGGCGAAAATTGCGTAGGCATGCGGTTTACGGTCGACCGGCAGCTCAAGCCGTCCAGAAAGATCCTGGTTGTCGCTGTTGGTGAATGTTATCTTTTCGGTTCGCATCGTTGCCTCCAGACTGAAAGTTTACAGGTCAATCATAGCATTCGAAACGGTCTTTGCCTTGCCGGTCATCGGTTTTACAAAAAAGGCCAGGTGGAGACACTACCCGAAGTTCAGGGAAATATTCCCTGACCTGGATACTGAAAACATGAAGACAGAAGACGAGAGAACCGCGCGGTCGCGGCCGCGCACTCCGCCATACTCTTTTATTAAGCCATAAAAGAGTATGCAGAAAACGGCTCCCCTGCAGGGGGCTTTTTTGGTTTGTCTGAATTGTTTCTGTTCAACTGTGCTGCCGGGGAGTTTGCCTTGAGGCAAACGCAGTTCGTCTCCGTGGCGTTTGCGGTTAGGCTGCGGTTTAATGATCGCGCTGACGGGAGCGACCTCAAGAGCTCCAGGGGTAAGTCAAAATCATCAATGGATTGCCAAACGGAGTCTAAAAGTTGACGGGGACACTACCCGAATCCCAGGGAAGTATCCCCCTGAAGACAGAATACAGGAAGAACCGCCGGGTCCCGGCCCGGCAGCCGGGTTCATTTCTTTATTAAGCGATAAAGAAACGAACCAAAGAAACCGCTCC